>JAICUS010000441.1 GCA_025935735.1 Solirubrobacteraceae bacterium
CGAGGCGGCGGAGCTCATCCACTCCGCGGCCGACTCGAACTCCAACATCATCTTCGGCGCCGTCATCGACGAGGGCATGACCGACGAGATCCGGGTCACTGTGATCGCCACCGGGTTCGACCACGGCGGCGTCCGCGCCGCCCAGGAGCGCGCGCGCACCCCGCGCGACCGCGGCCCGCGCATCGACGAGCGCCAGCGCGACTCGCTCGTCATCCGCGACGACGACCTCGACATCCCGCCGTTCCTGCGCTGAGCCGTTGCGGCTTTGGTGCCGTGCGGGCGCTGGGCCGCCGGGCGTGCGGATTTGCGGCCGCGCGGGCGCTGGGCCGCCGGGCGTGCCGATTTGCGGCCGCGCGGGCGCTGGGCCGCCGGGCGTGCGGATTTGCGGCCGCGCGGGCGGGATCGGCGAACGGCTGCTGGGTAGGGAAGCGGTCGGCCTTGGGTTCGGGTGCGAGGGTCGAGGATGCGCGTTTGGAGCCGAGCGCCGCGAGAACCGACCACTACCGCACACGCTGGTGATGCACCTCTTTCGCGTGTGGGAATCTAGGCACGCTATAGGTGCCTAAAGTGACTCAACCGGAATAGTCGGGATTCAAAAGCGATCATCCGACCCGCCCAGGCGGCGCCGTAGCCGACCGCCTCCGCACCCAGCCGCAGTCCGCCCGACCCGCCCGCGCGGCCCGGGCCGACCACCGCCCTACCCAGCCCGCCGTTCACCGGCCCCGACCCGGCGCGCCGCGGTGGAAGCCGGCCCCGGCGCGGCGCGGAGGAGCGCGGCCCCGGCGCGCGCCCCCCGCGGACGACTGTTCGACCCCGCCGCGGTCCGTTCCCTGACACTCCATCTGCGCCCGGCGCGGGCGCGGACCGATCACCCGTCCGTGGCATCGCTGCCCTCGCGCCCCCGTGCCCTCGCCCGCGCCGTCCTGATCGCCTGCGGGCTGTTCCTGGTGATCCAGGAGGTGCGCGTGGTCGCCTTCGGCGGCGCGTCGCTGGGTCCGCTGAGCGGGCGCGGCGCCCATGACGTCGTCCTGCTGGCCGCCGCGCTGGTCTGCCTGGCCCGCGGGGTGCTCGTCAAGTCCGAGCGCGCCGCCTGGCTGCTGCTCGGCGCGGGCGTGCTCGCCTGGAGCGGCGGCGAGGTCTTCTACACGGCCGTCCTGTGGGACGCGAGCGACCCGCCGATCCCCTCGCCCGCCGACATCGGCTACCTCCTCTTCCCGATCCTGGCGCTCGCCGGGATGGTCGCGCTGCTGCGCTCCCGGGCGCGGTTCTCGCCGGCGCTCGTGGTCGACGGCGCGGCGGTGGCGCTCGCCGTGGCCGCGCTGAGCGCCGCGATCGTCTTCCAGACCGTCCTCGACCACGTGTCCGGCGAGCCGCTCGCCGTGGCGACCGCGCTGGCGTATCCGATCACCGACCTGATCCTGCTCGCGGTCGGGGCCGGCGCGCTCGCCGGCACCGGCTGGCGCATCGACCGCACGTGGCTGCTGATCGCCGCCGGGATCCTCGCCTTCTGGCTGGCCGACTCGCTCTACCTCGTCCGCACGGCCGCGGGCACCTACGAGTCCGGCGGCTGGTTCGACGCCGGCTGGTGGACCGGCCTCGTGCTCATCGCCGTGGCCGCCTGGCAGCGCCCGCCGGAGCGCCGCCGGCGCGCGCCGCAGGACAGCCCGCGGGCCATCGCCGCCCCGCTGCTCGCCGGCGCGGTCGGGCTCGAGCTGCTCGTCCACGCGGCGCTCGGGAGCCTGAACGCGCTGGCCGTCGGCCTCGCCGCCGCCTCGCTGGCGTTCGTGATGATCCGCTTCGGGCTGACCTTCCGGGCCAACGTGGCGATGCTGCGCGCCTCCCGCAGCGAGGCGCTGACCGACGCGCTCACCGGGCTCGGCAACCGCCGCGCGCTCGGCCGCGCGCTGGCCGAGCTGCTGCCCGAGGCGGGCGCCGACGAGCCGCTGGTGCTCGCGCTGTTCGACCTCGACGGCTTCAAGCACTACAACGACACCTACGGTCACCCCGCCGGCGACACGCTGCTGACCCGCCTCGGCGGCAACCTGCGGGCCTACTTCGACAGCCGCGGGCGCGTGTTCCGCATGGGCGGCGACGAGTTCTGCGCGCTGTTCGACCCCACCGGCATCGACCTGCCCACCGTGCTCGACGGCGCCGCGCTCGCGCTCTCCCAGCAGGGCGAGGGCTTCTTCGTCGGCTGCTCCTACGGCGCGGTGACGCTGCCGCAGGAGGCGTCCGAGGCCGCCGACGCGCTGCGGATCGCCGACCAGCGCATGTACGCCCAGAAGCACGCCGGGCGCATGTCCGCCTCCCGCCAGAGCCGCGACGTGCTGCTGTCCGCGCTGACCGAGCGCAACCCGGAGCTGGGCGGCCACCTGAGCGTCGTCGGCGAGCTCGCCGAGCGCACCGCCCGGCACCTCGGGCTGGCGCGCGAGGACGTCGACACGGTCCGCCAGGCCGCCGAGCTGCACGACGTCGGCAAGGTGGCCATCCCCGAGGACATCCTGCGCAAGGCCGGCCCGCTGACCGAGGAGGAGTGGGGCTTCGTCCGCCGCCACACGCTGGCCGGCGAGCGCATCCTCTCCGCCGCCCCCGCGCTCACCCAGGTCGCCCGCCTCGTGCGCTCCTCGCACGAGCGCTGGGACGGCGCCGGCTACCCGGACGCCCTCGCCGGCGAGGCGATCCCGCTCGGCGCCCGCATCGTCGCGGTGGCCGACGCGTTCGACGCGATGACCTGCGACCGCCCGTACCGCCGCGCGACCACCCACACCCACGCCCTGGCCGAGCTGCGCCGCTGCGCCGGCACGCAGTTCGACGCCACGGTCGTCGAGGCGTTCTGCGCCGCCTACGCGCAGCAGAACGCCGCCGCGATCGCCTAGAGCACGCGGATCGGGATCGCGCGGGAGTGGCCCGCGTCGTACGGGAACACGGCCTCGCGCGGGATGCGCAGGCGGACGGGGAAGGTGCCCGGGTTTCCGCGGAAGTGCGCCTCGGCGTGCCAGGCCGCCTTGGCGCCGCGGGCGCGGGTCGACGCGACCGTGGTCCAGTGGCCGTGCTGATCGGCCTCCAGCACGACGATCTTGCCGCCGGCGGGCAGCCGCGCGCCGAGCAGCCCGAGGCGGCCGCTGAAGCGGACGGTGCCGGTGCCGAAGAGCGTGGTCCGGCTGGCCCTGATCGTCGAGCCGGCCGGGACGTGCAGGGTGACGCTGCGGGTGCGGTGCAGCAACCCCAGGCCGCCGCCGAAGGCGACGTCGACCCGGCGGCTCGGGCCGGCCGGAACGCTGAAGGAGAAGCGGCCGGTGCGGCCGGTGGTCACCGTGCGGAAGGGCTGCGGCGCAGCGTGCGACTGGCGCAGCGTGGTCGTGACGACCAGCGCCTGGCCGGCGAGCGGCACGCCGTCGATGGTGGTCAGCCGCCCGGTGACGACCACGCGGTGCTTGTACGGAACGGTCGCGGAGGCGTGGCGCACCTTGCGCAGGTGCTTGCCCAGCCGCGTGTTGAGGCTCATCGTCGTGGCCTGGCCGGAGATCGCGTTGCCCGCGTTGTCGGTGGCCGTGACCTCGATGCCGAGGTTGGAGGGCGTCCTGCCCTTGGGCGCGGTGGCGCGCAGCCGGCCGCCCCGCAGGGTGGTGGGCAGCGGCGTGAACGGCGCGGTCGGCCTGGTGCGAATGGCGATCGCGCCGCTCTTGACCCCCGACAGCGCGTCGCCGGCCGCGAACGTGATCGTCCGGCGGCCCTTCGTGGGCACGAGGTCCAGCGTGGGCGGCGTGCCGTCGACGTCGACCACCCGGTCGCTGCGGCCGCCGTTGCTGGCCACGTCGACGCCGGTGACGGTGAGGCTGTGCGGCCCGTCGGCGAGCCCGGCGAGCGGGACCGCCAGCTGCGGCGCGGTCGGGCACGGCGCGGCCAGGTGGAAGTCGCACGTGTAGCTCGCCGACGCCACCGCGTTGCCGTCGATGCTCGCCGCCATCTGCCGCAGGCCGCCGCCGTCGCTGCCCGTGGCGGTGAGCGCATCCCCCGGGCGGTGCCAGCCGTCGAGCGGGCTGCCCGCGGCCAGGACCGGCGGAGTGTCGTCCTCGACCGTCACGGTGGCGCCCAGGAAGTCGATCTGTGCGTTGGCGGAGGTGCCCTCGCCGGTGTGGCAGGTCGTGGATTGCGTGGCACCGACGCACTCGACGCCCCAGGCCACGACCGGCTGGTTGATCCCGGTGTACCGGTTCCCGTCCGCGGGGCTCGCGGCGAGCGCGCAGTAGCTCGGCCACGCGGACGCGGTCTGGCCGGAGCAGAAGTCGACCGTCGCGCTCGTCCCGAGCTGAGAGGAGCTGCCGGCCGAGCCGCCGTCGCGCGCGACGACCTCCCAATAGGGCGAGTTGCCGGCCGAGCTGCTCCAGCGCGCCTGGCCGGTGCGCCAGATGACGACCTGGCTGACGAGGTTGCCCACCGGCGCGTGGAAGACCCAGGCGGCGCCGTCGTGCGACCGGACCGTCTTCGTGGCGCTCGTGCTGGTGACGAGCGGGAGCCC
The DNA here is from genome assembly GCA_025935735.1 of Solirubrobacteraceae bacterium. The sequence goes on from JAICUS010000441.1 coordinate 4,520, forward strand.
GCCGCTCGCCGGGCAGGTCTGCGGAGTGGCCGGCGCGGTGAAGTTGCCGAGGTCCGGCGCGGGGTCGCCGGCGCTGTTGTAGGGCTCGACCGCCCAGGACTGGTTGATGGTCCCCCCGCCCGCGGGCTGGCAGGCGTGCACGTCGTACGTTCCCGCCCGCGCGGGCGGCGCGAACAGCAGGGCGGCGCACAGCGCCGCCAGACATGCAGCATCCTTGCGCAGAGATCCAGCCGGCACCCGAAGGCCAGCATATTGGAGGAACGCAGCGCTCGCCACTCGCGCTAGGGTCCGGACCCCATGGCCATTGGTGTAGACGCGCTGAAGCGCTCGCCGCTGCACGACCGGCACGTGGCCGCGGGCGCGCGGATGGTGCCGTTCGCCGGCTGGGAGATGCCCGTCCAGTACGCGGGCATCCGGGCCGAGCACGTCACGGTGCGCAAGAGCGCCGGGGTGTTCGACGTCAGCCACATGGGGGAGATCGAGACCACCGGGCCGGATGCCGAGGCGTTCCTGCAGCGCATCCTCTCCAACGATGTCACGAAGCTGGCGGAGGCGGGCGCGCAGTACAGCGTGCTGTGCCGCGAGGACGGGGGCGTGCTGGACGACCTGTTCTCCTACCGGCTCGGCCCGGAGCGCTTCCTCACCGTCACCAACGCCTCCAACCACACGAAGGACCTCGA
>JAICUS010000261.1 GCA_025935735.1 Solirubrobacteraceae bacterium
CGCCAGCTCGATGCGGGGCATCGGCACGCGCTCGAGCACGTCGTCGAGCACGCGGTCGGCGTCGACCCCGGCGGCCAGCGCCTCGTAGGTGAGCACGATCCGGTGGCGCAGGACGTCGCGGGAGAGGTCGCGGACGTCGATCGGCAGCATGTAGTCGCGCCCGCGCAGCAGCGCCAGCGCGCGGCCCGCGTGGATCATGTTGATCGAGCCGCGCGGCGAGGCGCCGAACTCGACCCAGTTGTCCTCGCCGGCCTCGCGGGTGGCCGTGGTCAGGTTGACGGCGTACTCCATCACCCGCCGGTCGACGTACACGGTCCCGGCGGCGCGCTGGTGCGTGGCCAGCGCGGCCGGAGAGAGCACCTCGCGGGCGTTCCCGCCGCCCTCCAGCGAGCGCTCGACCACCGCCACCTCGTCGCGCTGCGACGGGTAGTCGACGACGAGCTTGAACATGAAGCGGTCGACCTGGGCCTCGGGCAGGGGATACGTGCCCTCGGACTCGATCGGGTTCTGGGTGGCCATGACGAGGAACGGCGACGGCACGCGGTGCGTCTCGTGGCCGATCGTCACCTGGCGCTCCTGCATCACCTCGAGCAGCGCCGACTGCACCTTGGCGGGCGCGCGGTTGATCTCGTCGGCCAGCAGGAAGTTGCAGAACACCGGGCCGAGCTCGGTGTCGAACCCGCCGTGGTCCGGCCGGTAGATGCGCGTGCCGACGAGGTCGGCGGGCACGAGGTCGGGCGTGAACTGCAGGCGCTTGAACGAGCCGCCGAGCACGTCGGCCACGGTCTTGACCGTCAGCGTCTTGGCCAGGCCCGGGACGCCCTCCAGCAGCACGTGGCCGCCGGCCAGCAGCGCCACGAGCACGCGCTCGAGCATCGCCTCCTGGCCGACGATGACCCGCTTGATCTCGAAGAGCGCCGTCTCCAGCGCCTCGTGTGCCGCCCGGGCCGGGTCGCCCTCCTCCCGTGGGTCGAGCGCGTGGAGCCGTCGCTCCTCTGGGGTCACGGGCAGTCTCCTCGTCTCATGCGGTTCCACGGCTCAGCCGCCTGCCTTCTCGGGGCGGGTGCCGAGCGTCACGGTCAGGGTACGCCGGTTGCCGCCCCGGATCACGGTCACTCTGGCCTGCTGGCCGGGCCGGTGCGCCGCCACGGCGGCCGACACGTCGTCGGACGACGAGATCGGCCGGTTGTCGATGGCCACGATCTTGTCGTCCTGGCGGAGCCCCGCCTTCTGTGCCGGGCCGCCCGGGACGACGCCGGTCACGGTCGCGCCGGACTGGTTGTCGGTGGTGGCGTTGCTCACGCCCAGGAACGCGCGCTCGACCTTGCGGCCGCTCTGGATCTGCGGCACGACCTGCTTGATCGTCTCCACCGGGACGGCGAAGCCGACGCCGGCGTTGGAGTCGCCGCTCTCGGTCTTGATCTGCGAGTTGACGCCGATCACCCGGCCCTTGGCGTCCAGCAGCGGGCCGCCGGAGTTGCCGGGGTTGATCGCCGCGTCCGTCTGGATGGCGTTGGAGATCGGGAAGCCGTTGGGCGACTGGATGGTGCGGCCCAGCGACGAGACGACGCCCACGGTGACCGTGCCCGCGAGGCCGAACGGCGAGCCGATGGCGATCGCCTGGTCGCCCGGCGCGATCGCGTTCGAGTCGCCCAGCGTGAGCGGCCTCAGGCCGCCCGCCACCCGCGACGGGTCGATCTTGAGCACCGCCAGGTCGCTCGACGGGTCCTTGCCCACGAGCCGGGCGCTGATCGGCGTCTGGTCGGAGCCGACGCGCACGGAGAAGGTGTCGAAGCCCTCGACCACGTGGTCGTTGGTCACGATGTGGCCCTGGGCGTCGTAGACGAAGCCGGAGCCGGTGGCCGCCTGCCCGCCGGCGAGGCCGCCGCCGCTGGAGGTGGACTCGACGAAGACCACGCCGGGGGAGACCCGGCGGTAGATCTCGGAGACGTTGGTCGGCTGGGTGTTGACGACCTTGGCGCCGCCGGCGGGCGGCGCGGCGCCCGGCCCCGTCGAGGTGACGACGGTGGTCTGGCCGCCGTCGCCGATGACGCCCGCGATGGCGAGCACGCCGACGACCAGGCCCACGGAGACGGCGCCGCCGAGGAAGGAGACGAGGGACCGCATGCCACCCATGATGAGCGACGTCGTCAACTTCTCCTGAAGCGAGTCTCACGGAACGCTAAAGAGCCCTGCGCTCTTCGGAGATCCTTATGTTTGGACCTGATGCTTCGGGCGGAGCCATGACGCGCGTGCTGATCGTCGACGACGAGCCGGCGGTCCGGGCCGCGCTCGACCGGGCGCTGCGCCTGGACCGCTACGAGATCGAGCTGGCCGGCGACGGCCGCGAGGCGCTCGACCGGCTGGCCGAGACGCGCCACGACGCGGTGGTGCTCGACGTGATGATGCCGGGGATCGACGGCCTGGAGGTCTGCCGGCGCCTGCGCGAGGCGGGCGACCGCACGCCGGTGCTCATGCTGACCGCGCGCGACGCCGTGGACGACCGCGTGGCCGGCCTGGACGCCGGCGCCGACGACTACCTGGTCAAGCCGTTCGCGCTGAAGGAGCTCAAGGCGCGGCTGCGGGCGCTGCTGCGGCGGGCCGAGCCGCCGCCGGGGGCCGAGGCCGTGCTGCGCTTCGCCGACCTGACGCTGGACCGGGCGGCCTGGGAGGTGCGCCGCGGCAGCCGCCCGCTGACCCTGTCGCGCACGGAGTTCCAGCTGCTGGCCATGTTCCTGGAGCACCCGCGCCAGGTGCTCACCCGCTCCCAGATCTTCGAGCGCGTGTGGGGCTACGACTTCGGCTCGAGCTCCAACTCGCTCGGGGTGTACATGGGCTACCTGCGACGCAAGACCGAGGAGGGCGGCGAGCCGCGCCTGCTGCACACCGTGCGGGGCGTGGGCTACGTGCTGCGGGATTAGCGATGCCCCTGCGTCGTCGCCTGATGCTCGCCGCCGCCGCCGCGGTCGCCGTGGCGGTCGCGCTGGCCGCCGTGGTGGCCTACGTCGCCGTGCGCGACGAGCTGCGCTCGCAGGTCGACGATGCGCTCAACCAGCAGCTCGCGCAGCGCGGCGGCCCGCCGCCGTTCCGGCGCTTCGGCGTCGGGCGCGGCTTCGGCCTGCTGCCGGCGCGGCTCGGCGGGCCGACCCCGTACATGCAGCTGATCGGCCCGGACGGCGAGGTGGTCGTGTTCGGCGTCGAGCGGGTCCCGTTGCCGGTCAGCGGTCAGGCACGCACGGTGGCCGACGGGCAGGCGGGCGCATTCCTGTCCGACGCGCGCGCGGGCGGCACCGACGTGCGGGTGCTCACCGCGCCGCTGCCCGACGGGGGTGCCGTGCAGTTCGGGCGCTCGCTGGCCAGCGTCGACGCCGTGCTCGATCGCCTGCGGCTGATCCTGCTGCTGGTCTGCCTGGGCGGCGTGGCGGTCGCGGTGGCGCTGGGGCGGCTGGTGTCACGCCGCGTGGTCGCGCCGATCGTCGCCGTCACCGAGGCGGCGCGCCACATCGCGGCCACGGAGGACCTGGGACGGCGGATCGCGGTCACCAGCCAGGACGAGGTGGGCGAGCTGGCCGCGCACTTCAACGCGATGCTCGACACGCTGGAGCGCTCGATCGCCGCGCAGCGCCAGCTCGTGGCCGACGCGTCGCACGAGCTGCGCACGCCGATCACCAGCCTGCGCACGAACATCGAGGTGCTGGCCGACGCCGAGGCGCTGCCGCGCGAGGAGCGCGCCCGGCTGCTCACCGACGTGGAGGAGCAGATCACCGAGCTGGGGATGCTCGTCGCCGACCTGATCGAGCTCGCCCGCGGCGACCAGCCGCGGCGCGACACCGAGGACGTGCGCCTGGACGAGCTGGTGGGCGAGGCGGTGGCCCGCGCGCGCCGGCACGCGCCGTCCGTGCGCTTCGCGGTGTCGCTGGAGCCCGCGGTCGTCGACGGCGCGCGCGACCGCCTGGCCCGGGCGGTGAACAACCTGCTCGACAACGCGGCCAAGCACTCGCCGCCCGGCGGGGTCGTCGAGGTCGAGGCCGGGCCGGCGGGCGTGCGCGTGCGCGACCACGGCGCGGGCGTGGCCGAGCAGGACATCCCGCACCTGTTCGACCGCTTCTACCGCGGCGTCTCCGCCCGTGGGCACCCCGGCTCGGGCCTGGGGCTGGCCATCGTCCGCCAGGTGGCCGAGCAGCACCACGGCAGCGTGCGCGCGGTCAACGCGCCGGGCGGCGGCGCGGAGTTCACGCTCTCGCTCCCGGCGATCGCGCCGTCGGACGAGCAGCTGGGGGCTACGCGCGCCTAGTGGTTCCGTCCGAAATCACGACGCATTCCGGCGGGCCCCGCCCGCCGCTGCCGGGCGGCGGCCACCGCACACGTACCACCAGTATGCGAGCGGATGGCCGCCGCGGGCAGCGACGACCGTTGCCGCCGCCGGTTATGCGCCGTACTTCCGAACGGAACCACTGAGCGCTTCGCCGGTCAGTGCGGCGCGGCGGCGGGCGCCGAAGCGCACGCGGGTCCAGGCGCGGCGCCACAGCGGCTCCTCGCGCGGGGGCGGCGGGACCGTCGCGCGGACGCGTGCGACCCACTCGTCCAGAGGCAGCTCACCGGAGATCAGCCGCGACAGCGCCGTGGTCACCGGCGCCTCGATGTGCGCGCGGCGCAGGGCGCGCTCCAGCAGCGGGACGACGTCCAGCGACTCGACGGCCTGGCCGATGCGGGCGGGGATCTCGGCGGCCGGGACGCCGCGGGCGAGCAGCTCGCCGGCGCGGCGGTTGCGGCTCTGCGGCGCCAGCGCCGTGCCGACCAGGTCGCCGGTCCCGGCCAGCCCGATCATCGACTCGGGCTTCGCGCCCTGGCGCTCGGCGTAGCGCCAGACCTCGGTGAAGATGTGCCCGGCGGCGGCGCCGGCCGCGTTCAGGCCCTGCGACTCCGTCGCGCCCGCGGCCAGCGCGGCGGCGTTCTTGGCGATCCCGGAGAGCTCGACGCCGACCGGGTCGTTGGACTGCTCGCACACCACGCCGGCGCGCATGAACACGTTGGCGATCGTGGCGGCCAGCCGGGCGTCGGTGGACGCGGCGACCAGCCCGGCGCCCTCGGTGACCATCTCGCGCGCGTGCGCGGGGCCGCCGATGCAGGCCACGCGCTGCACGCCGAAGGCCACGTTGAGCAGCGCCGTGGGCGCGATGCCGTCCGGCGGCGCGAGGCCCTTGGCCATCGAGATCACCGGCGTGCGCCCGGGCAGCCCGGTGGCCGTGAGATTGGCGATCACCTCGGCGATCCCGTGCGACGGCACGCCGAGGAACACGTAGTCCGCGCGGGACAGCCCGGCAGACATGGGCTCGACCCGCAGCTCGCGCGGCAGCGCGACGTCGGCCAGGTACTCCCGGTTCTCCCGCTCGGCGTCCAGCCGCGTCGCCTGCTCGGGCGTCCGCGTCTGCAGCGTCGTCCGGAACCCCCCGCGGGCCAGCAGCACCGCCACCGCCGTGCCGAACGAGCCCGCCCCCAGCACGACCGCCCGGCGCGAGCCGGGGGTGGGCAGGGGAAGTGGGCGCCGCAACGGCATGGCCAACCCTACCCCGGCTACGCGCGCTGGTCACGCAGGGCGGCGCCGAGCACCTCGCCCGCCGCCTCCAGCTCCTGCAGCGTGCTCGCCTCCTGAACGAGCTGGAGGTCGATGATCCGCTTGCCGAACGGGTCGAGCTCGTCGCGGCCGACGATCGCGTGCAGGGGGACGCCGGCCTGGCGGGCGCGGGTGCCGATCTCGCCCACGAGCTTGCCCTGGAGCGTCTGCTCGTCGAGCTTGCCCTCGCCGGTGACCACGGCCCGGCTCGCCCGCATGCGCGCGTCGAAGTCCAGCGCGTCCAGGACGAACGGCGCGCCCGGCTCCAGCGTCGCGCCGAGCGCCGCCCACAGCCCACCGGAGATGCCGCCGGCGCTGGCCGTCATCGGCACGCCGCGGGGATCGCGCGGGAATGCCGCGGCCTGCTCGTTCAGCCGCGCGGTCAGGCGCTCGACCATCGCGGGATCGGCGCCCTTCTGCGGCCCGAACACCCGCGCCGCCTCCTCGAATGCGACGCGCACGTCGCACAGCACCACGAGCCGCGCGCCGTGCAGCCCGCCCGCCTCCTGGATGGCCTCGACCGCGCCGGTCCCGCCGTCCATGGTGGCCGAGCCGCCCACCGCCACCAGCACCACCTGGGCGCCCGCCTCGACGGCGGCCACGATCAGCTCGCCGGTGCCGCGCGAGGAGGCCGCCCACGGGTCGAGCTCGTCCTCGGTCAGCAGGGCGAGCCCGCTGGCCGCGGCCGTCTCCACCAGCGCCGTGCCGCCGTCCTCCAGCAGCGCGAAGCTCGCCTTGACCGGCCGCCCGAGCGGGTCGGACGCCTCTACGCCCACCAGCTCGCCGCCGAGCTGCACCAGCAGCGCGTCCAGCGTCCCCTCGCCGCCGTCGGCCACCGGGCACAGGTCGGGCGGCATCAGCCCGGCCCGCTCGAGCCCGCGGCCGATCGCCCCCGCCACCTTGGCCGCCGAGAAGGTGCCCTTGAACGAGTCCGGAGCGACCAGGACGGGGCGCTCGCGCACGACCATGCGCGGCATCCTGACACGCACCCGCTCGCGGGGCCATGTCTGGAGCGATGGCGGTCGAAGACATCCCGCTCGACGGGCTGCAGCGCGCTGTCGGCGTGCTGTCGGCCAAGTGGAGCGTCACCGTGCTGGCGGAGCTGGCCGAGGGCACGCACCGCTTCAACGAGCTGCTGCGCCACATCGATGGGATCTCCCGCCGGATGCTGGCGGTCACCCTGCGCCGGCTGGAGGAGCACGGGCTCGTCGAGCGGCGCGTCTACGCGAGCGTGCCCGCCCGGGTCGAGTACGACCTGTCAGAGCGCGGCGAGGAGCTGCTGGCCGCGCTCGCGCCGCTGGCCGGCTGGGGCCGCGGCCTCTAGGGTGGGCCCCCGAGCGATCTCCTAACCGGCCAGCTGGTCGGTCTTGCAGTCCGCCGGCGCCTTGTCGTCGCGCCAGCGCAGGACCTTCGTGCCGTGGCGGATGCGGTTGTTGGAGGTGTGGTCGAACGTCACCTCGACCACGAGCTCCGGGCGCAGCTCGATCCACTCCAGCTCGCGCTCGTTGTTCCAGCGGCTCGGGTCGCCGTGGCCGCGCTGGCCGGTCTCGTAGGGCGCGAGCTTGGCCGGCAGCTCGCGCTTCTGCTTGATGTTGAAGCCCGAGGTGTGGCCGACCGGCCGCAGCCGGCCGTCCGGCTCGTGCAGGCCGAGGATGAGCGAGCCGACCGTCCCCTCCTCCTTGCCGGGCCGCCAGCCCATGACGACGGCGTCGATGGTCCGGACGCGCTTGATCTTGCGCATCCCGGTCCGCTCGCCGGGCTTGTAGGGCGCGGAGGTCTCCTTGGCGATCACGCCCTCGGCGTTCTGCAGCCACTGCTCGGCGTCCTCCGGCGTGTCCGCGCACGGCGTGAGCTGCACCGGATCGGCCACGAGGTCCTTCAGCCGCGCGCGGCGCTCGCGCTGGGGCAGCTCGAGCAGCACCTCGTCGTCGTGCGCGAGCAGGTCGAAGGCGATGAACGTCGTCGGCGTCTGCTCGGCCAGCATGTTGATCCGCGACTCGGCCGGGTGGATGCGCTGGCCCAGCGCGTCGAAGTCCTGGGCGCCCGCGGCGTCGAAGAGCACGATCTCGCCGTCGAGCACGTAACGGCCGGCCGGGAAGGCCAGCTCGGGGAAGTAGCGGCGCAGCGGCTTGCCGCTGCGCGACTGCAGGTAGAGGTCCTCGCCGTCCACGAACGCGATGCAGCGGAAGCCGTCCCACTTCGGTTCGTAGACCCAGCCTTCGCCGGCCGGCAACTGCTTGGCCGGCCGGGCGAGCTGAGGGAGGAGCGGTGGTGTGAGGGGCAGCGCCATGGCCGCCCGTGAACGCTACTGGAGGCGGGTGCGCTCGCTGAAGCCGGGGCGATCCTCGGCTCCGAACGCAACACCCACACCCAGTGCGGCAAGGAATGCGAGTGCGAACATGCTCCTACTATCGGCCTTTGTGGCAGATTGTTTTAG
>JAICUS010000032.1 GCA_025935735.1 Solirubrobacteraceae bacterium
CCCGCGAACAGCGTGTCGGTGGACTCGGGCACCGTCGGGCGGAACGGCGAGCGGTTGTGCCACATCGGCTCCGCCCCCGTGTACCCCTGGATCACGTAGATCGAGGGGTAGCGCCGGTCTGCGTCGTCGTCGTACCCCGGCGGCACGTACACCTCGAGCGGCCGGTCGGCCGGGTCCCCGAGGGGGTTGTCGGCCAGCAGCGCGCTGGAGATCACGTGGCGCTCGAGGCGACCCTGGAGCGCGGACGGGTAGGCATGCGGATGGTCGGACCAGCGGATCAATGGCTCGGGCACGGCTGACGATCCTAGGCGCCCGGCCCGGTCGGGCGAGCTGCGAGAGTGCGCTGGGTGAGCGAGCACACCGCGTACTGCCGTCCGCAAGGCCTGGACGGCGTCGAGGCGCTGCACGCGCGGTTCGTGCATCACGCCTACCGGCCGCACTCGCACCGCACGTGGACGGTGGCCGTGGTCGAGCGCGGCGCGGCGCGCTTCACGGTCGACGCCGCCGACGAGCGGGCCGGGAGCGGCGAGCTGTTCGTCCTGGAGCCGGAGGCCGTGCACACGGGGATGGCCGCGGTCCCGGAGGGCTGGCAGTACAAGGTGCCCTACATCGAGCCGGAACTGCTGGCGGCGCGCGACGAGTGCGACCGGCCGGCGCCGCGCGCCGCCCGCTGGACGGTCTTCCGCGACGCGGAACTCGACCTCGTCGGGCTTGCCCTGCGCGCCCCGCACCGCGACGCCGACGCCGTGCTGCGCGGACTGCCGCGCCATCCCTGAAGCTCCACTTGACGGTGATGGCCGCGTCAGTGCCGTAGGACACGGCGTCGGAATCTGACCCGGCCGCCCGCGCCGGCACCCGATCTTGCGCTCGTCCGCGCGGCCGGAGATGATCGGCGCTGTTGGGACGGACGCTGACCAGTGAAGTGGTCGTCGGGCGGGCGCAGCCGCTCGCGGCCCTGGACGGCGCGCTCGCCGACACGCCGTCGGTGACGCTCCTGAGCGGCGAGGCCGGCGTCGGCAAGACGCGGCTGGCGCTGGAGACGGAGGCCCGCGCGCGGGCGCTCGGCTTCGCGGTCCTGCACGGCGAGAGCGTGGAGTTCGGCGGCGACGCGATCGCCTATGCCCCGGTCGTCGCGGCGCTGCGCGACGTGGGCGGGCCGGTGCTCGCGGGCGGGTCGGCGGGCGAGCTCTACGAGCGGCTGCTGGCGCTCCTCGGGCGCTTGGCCGGCGAGCGCGGACCGCTGCTCATGGTGCTCGAGGACGTGCACTGGGCCGGGCGCTCGACCGCCGAGCTGCTGGCGTTCCTGGCCCGCAACCTGCGGACCGAGCGGATCGCCGTGCTCGCCACCTACCGCAGCGACGACGAGCTGCCGGAGCACCTGCGGCGCGTCGCCGCCGAGCTCGGCCGGCGCAGCGCCGTGACACGGATCGCGCTCGCGCCGTTCACCGTGAGCGAGGTGGCGGCGCAGCTGGAGGCGATCGCCGGCGGCCCGCTGCCGGCCGGCCTCGTCGCGGACCTGCACCGCCGCGCCGGCGGCAACCCGTTCTACGTCGAGGAGCTCTACGCGGCCCGCGAGGACGGCGGGATCCCGGCGACGCTGGCCGACGCCGTCCTGCAGCGCGTCGACCGCCTGGGCGCGCCCGCCGCGCAGACGCTCGGGGTGGTCGCGGCCGCGGGCGGCTCGCTCGACGACGGGCTGCTGGAGCGCCTGGCGCCGGACCCGGACGCGCTGCGCGCCGCGCTGGCCGCCGGGCTGCTGGTGCGCGAGCCCGCCGGCGTGGCCCTGCGCCACGGGCTGATCGGCGAGGTGCTCTACGGGCGGCTGCTCCCCGCCGAGCGCCGGGCGCTGCACCGCGCGATCGCCGAGGCGCTGCCGGCGGACGCCGCCGCGCGGCGCGCCGACCAGTGCCACCGCGCCGGTCTGCGCGCGGACGCCCTCGCCGCCTCGGTGCGGGCCGGCCTGGACGCCGCGGCGATGCACGCGCACGCCGAGGCCCAGGTGCACTTCGAGCGCGCGCTGGCGCTGTGGGACGAGGCGGTGCCGCTGCCGGTCGACCGCGGCGAGCTCCTGGCGGCCGCGGCGCAGGCCGCGCGCTTCGCCGGCGACGCCGACCGGGCGGTGACGCTGTGCCGCGAGGCCCTGGAGACGTTCGACCACGCCGCCGAGCCCGAGCGCGCCGCCCGGCTGTTCGAGCGCCTCGGCGAGTACACCTACTGGGACGACGAGGCCGCGCTGGCCTGCTACGCCGCCGGGCTGCGGCTGCTGCCCGGCGACCCGTGGCTGCTGGCCGGAGAGGGACACGCGCTGATGGGCCTGCGCCGCTGGGCGCAGGCGCGCGAGCGCTGCGAGGCGGCCCTGGCGACCGGCGCCCGCGTGCTGCGGGCGCACATCACGCTCGGCCTCGTGCTGGCGTTCCTCGGCGAGCCGGAGGCCGGCGAGGCGCACCTCCAGCGCGCGCTGGAGCTGTCGGACTCGGCCGAGGACACCGCGCGCGCCTACGTCCACCTCGGCGAGGCGCGGCGCGTCCGCGGCGACCACGCGGGCGCCCTGGCGGCGATGGTGGCCGGCGAGCGCGCGGCCGAGCGCTTCGGCCTGCGCGGGACGTTCGGGCCGTTCATGCACGTCAACGCCGCCGAGGACCTGGTGCGGCTCGCGCGCTGGGACGAGGCGCAGCGGCGGCTCGCGGAGGCGGAGCGGCTCGAGCTCAGCCGCACGACCGCGGCGATGCGCCGCGCCACCGCCGGCCTGCTGCACGCGCTGCGCGGCGACGTGGCGGCGGCGCGGCGGGAGCTCGACCCGCCGGCGGACGCCGAGCTGCCGAGCGAGTTCCTCGCCCCCCTGGCCGCCGCGCGGGCCACGCTCGCGCTGGCCGAGGACGACGTCGCTGCCGCGCGGGCCCACCTCGACGGCGCGCTGGCGGCGGCGGTGCAGGACCCGCTCTACACGCCGCCGCTGTACTCGCTCGCGCTGCGCGCGGAGGCCGAGGCGGCCGACGCCGCCCGCGCGCGGCGGGAGGCGGTCGACCCGCGCCGCGCGGATGCGCTGCTGGCCGGGCTCGACGCGCTCCTGACCGGCTGGGCGCCGCCCGACGCCCGCGCGCACCGGACGCTGGCCGCGGCCGAGCACGCCCGGGTCACGGGACAGCCGGGGACCGAGCGCTGGCGGGAGGCCGCGGCGGCGTGGGACGCGCTGGCGGAGCCGTATCCCGCCGCCTACGCCCGCCTGCGCCTGGCCGAGGCCGAGCTGCGAGACGGCGACCGGGCCGCGGCCGAGGCGGCCGCCGCCGCCGCGTTCGCCGCCGCCGACGCGCTGCGCGCGCGGCCGCTGCGGGAGGCGCTCGCGGCGCTGGCCCGGCGCGCCCGGCTCGACCTCTCACCGGCGGCCCGCGACGAGGCGCCGGAGGCGCCCGGTGGGCTGACCTCCCGCGAGGCCGACGTGCTCCGCGCCCTGGCCGACGGGCTGACGAACCGCGAGATCGCCGACCGGCTGTTCATCAGCCAGAAGACGGTGTCGGCCCACCTCGCCCACATCTTCTCCAAGCTCGACGTGCACACGCGGGTGGAGGCCGCCGGCCGCGCCCGCACGCTCGGCGTGCTCCAGGAGTAGCGGGCACCTGGGTGCGGACCGGGCGCCACCTGAGAGGCGCTCGCCACTGACCTTGGCCGCCTGTGCCGCGAGGCCGCCGGCGGCGACCGTCAAAGGCGTCGCCGGCGCCCAGCGGGGGCGCCGGGAGAGCCCCGGAGGGCACCATGTCCGCTCACTCGACCGGCCGCGTCGCGGCCTGCCTGATCACGCTCGCGCTCGTCGCGGCCGCCGCCCCGCCGGCGCCGTCGATCGCCCAGACGCACGTGGCCCCCGCGCAGACGCACGTCTGAAAATAGGGCGTTCGACGTGCCGAAGATCGAGCGTCCGCCCGATGCGCGCGCGGGCGGGCGCTCGTAGCTTCGCCGGCATGACCGCACGCTCGATCCCCGCGATCGCGCTCGTGGCGCTCGGAGCCACCGCCGCGCCGGCGCACGCCGCCGGTCTCGTCTACGGCGGCACCACGCGCGCCGGCGACGCGATCGTCCTCACCGCGCCCAAAGGGGCGCAGAAGCTCGCCGGCGCCGTGATCGCCTGGCACGCCGACTGCGATGACCAGTCGACCTTCAGCGACACCCGGCGGCTCACCCCCATCAAGCCGGTCGCCGGGGTCCCGATGGGCCCCGAAGACCTCCTGATGACCCGCAACGCCAAGGGCCGCTTCACGGGCACCCAGGCGTTCGGCGAGCAGAACGACACGAGCACCGCGATGGTCTCGGTGAGCGTGACCGGCCGCCTCGGCCGGACCAAGGCGTCCGGGACGCTGTCCGCCACGGTGAAGATCACCGACAACGCGACCGGCACGGCGGCCGGCGCGTGCCAGACCGGCACGCTGAGGTGGGCGGCGGTCCACGCTCCCGGCAAGGTCTACGGGGGCAGCACCGCGCGCGACGCCCCGGTGGTCGTGCACGTGCTGCCGAAGCAGCGCCGCGTGCACGACATCCTGATCGGCTGGGATACCCAGAGCTGCACCGACGGCTCCTATCGCGTCTATCCCGACGCGTTCGCGAACTTCCCGCTGTCGCGCACGGGCGCCTTCGGCAACCCGTTCACGTACACGGCGAGCTTCTCCGACGGCAGCAAGCGGGCGTTCAGCTACGACCTGCGCGGACGGGTGACCAAGACGTCGGCCCACGGCACCCTGCACGTCACCACGGCGGACACGGACGCCGCCGGCGCGCCCGGGATGACCTGCGACAGCGGCACCATCGCGTGGAAGGCGCTGACCAGCTGAGCGAAAATCCCCCGCGGCGGGGCCGGTTCGGATATACACGCGCCATGGCCGCGCCGCAGGTCGGCAGCCAGTTCGCCGGATACCGCATCGAGTCGCTGCTGGGGCGCGGCGGGATGGGGGTGGTCTACCGGGCGCGCCAGCCCGACCTCGACCGCACGGTCGCCCTCAAGCTGATCGCCCCGGAGGCGCTGGAGGACGCGGCGGCGCGCGAGCGCTTCGTGTCCGAGGCCCGACACGCCGCCGCGATCGAGCACCCCAACGTGGTGCCGATCTACGCCGCCGGCGAGTCGGACGGCGTGGCGTACTTCGTCATGCGCCTGGTCGAGGGCGACGACCTGCGCACCCGCGTGCGCCGCGACGGGGCGCTGGCGCCGGCGAAGGCGGCGCAGATCGCGGACAGCGTCGGCGCGGCGCTGGACGCGATCCACCGCGCCGGGCTGGTGCACCGCGACGTCAAGCCGGCCAACATCCTGCTGGCCGCGGGCGACCACGTCTACCTGACGGACTTCGGGCTGGCGCGCCACACCCCGGCCCGGGCCGGCAGCACGACCGGGCGCGGCGGCTGGGCCGGCAGCCTGCACTACGCCGCACCGGAGCAGATCCGCGGCGGGCGCATCGACGCGCGCGCCGACGTGTACGCGCTCGGCGGCGTGCTGTTCTTCATGCTCACCGGCCGCGTCCCGTTCGACCGCGACAGCGACGAGGCGACGCTGTGGGCGCACGTCGCCGAGGCGCCGCCGCGCCCGTCGGCGGTGCGCCGCGGGCTGTCGAAGGCGCTCGACGAGGTGGTCGTCCGGGCGATGGCCAAGGACCCGAACGAGCGCTACGCCTCGGCCGGCGACCTGGGCCGCGCGGCGCTGGCGGCCGCCCAGGGCCGGCGCGCGCCCCGCCGGCGCGGCGTCGTGGCCCAGGGCGCCGCGTCGCCCTCGGGCGCGCTCGCCGTGCCGGGGTTGAGCGACGAGGCGCCCACGCTGACGTCGCTGACCGCCGGCGTGCCGCCCGTTCGGCGCGCGCGGCGCGCCCGGCTCGGGGGGGCGGCCGCCGCGGTGCTGGCGGCGGGGATCGCCCTTGGGCTGGCCCTGCACGGCGGCGGCGGCCATCCGGCGGCCGCGCACGCGCCGACGCCGACGCCCACGCCGAGGGCGACGCAGACCCCCGCGCCGACTCCCTCTCCGACCCCGACGGTCTCCGGCGCCCACGTCGCGGCCACGTTCCACCGGGTCAGCCACCGCCCCAACGCGATCGTCCGCGTCGGCCGCGAGCTGTGGGTGACCAGCGCGAACCGGCCGCTGACCCGCCTGGACGCCATGACCGGCCGCCACCGGACGCGTGACCCCAGGGTCGGTCCCGGCGGCAAGGCCATGTCCGCGCGCGGGCACCGGGTCTGGGTCACGAACCGCTACACGCGCGACGTGACCGCCTTCGCGGCGGCCCCGCCCCATCGCCTGCTCGCCCGCTTCGTGGTACCGGGGCTCCCGGTCGACGTGGCGGCCGATCGCGGCGGCGGCGTCTGGGTGGCGCTGCGCGGCGAGTCCCCCGACAGCGCGGCCACGGTCCTGCACTACGACGCCGCCGGACGGGAGCTCGCGCAGTACCCGTTCCCCGACGGGGTGACGAGCGTCACGCTCGCCCTGGGCTCGCTGTGGGTGGCGGAGCTCCGCCGGCCGAAGGTCATGCGGATAGATCTGCGGACCGGGCGCAAGCGGCTCGGCGGCCAGCTCATCTTCGCCGCGGGCTCGCTCGCCGCCGGCGGCGGCTACGTGTGGGCCGCCATGCCCGATCACGACGCGGTGAGCCGAATCCGGCCGGGCCAGAGCCGCGATCCGACGTTCCAGGCGGCCGGGAAGCGACCCGAGGACCTGACCTACTCCCACGGCCGCGTGTACATCGCGAGCCGCTTCGACGACACGCTCGTGGTCCTCGACGCGAAGACCATGAAACCGGTACGCAAGCCGCTGTCGCTGCCGCTGAACCCGTTCGCGGTCACGTCCGACCGCCGGCACGTCTGGGTCGCGGGTCTGGGCGACGACACCATCTCCCGCGTGGATCTCGGCTGACCCGGCCGTCAGTCGTCGCCGCGGCGGACGATCCCGCGCTCGACGGCCTCCGCCGCCAGCGCCGCGCGCTTCTGGTTCTGCGGCAGCGACTCCAGCCCGAAGAGCTCGAACAGCCGCCCGAGCGTGCCCTTGACCGTCTCCACCGACAGGAAGAGCTCGTCGGCGATGTCGCGGTTGGACGCCGGCGCGGCGTAGCGCTGCTCGCCCAGCGGGCGGCACAACGCCTGCAGCACGCGCAGCTGCGCGGGCGAGATGTCCAGGGCCGCTCCCTGCAGCGAGGTGCGCGTGGCCGTGGGCGACGTGTGCGACGGCACGCAGAACGCGATCACGGTCCGGCCGACCGCCACCACGTCGCCGCCGCGCAGCCGCCGGCGGCCATGGAGGCGCTCGTTGTTGACGAACGTCCCGTTGTGCGAGAGCCCCTCGTCGCACAGGACCCAGTCCGAGCCGATCCGCTCGAGCTCCGCGTGCAGCCGCGACACCTCGGGGTCCCACGGCAGCGGCACGTCGCTCGACGCGCGCCGCCCGACGGTCACGCGCTCGCGGTCGTCGGGCAGCTCGACGATGATCTGGCGGTCCTCGCCGTCGCGATAGAGCAGGAACGGCTCACCGCGACGCTCCGCCTGGATCCGCGCGGCCAACTCGAACGGCCGGGCGCTGTGCGGATCGAGCGGGGCCCTGTTCACGAGGCGAGACTACTCCCGCCCAGCCGCGGCCGGGACCCACCAGGGTGGCGGCGCGACGACACCCGGCGCGCGAACGGAGCAGGATCCGAGAAGCGCTGCCGGGCCGGCGTTCTTAGCATCGGCGGCATGGCTTCCATCGACTTCCTCACCCTCGACGTGACCGACCCCGAAGCGGCCCGCCGCTTCTACTCGACCGCGTTCGGGCTGGGACCCGAGCTGCGGCTGCAGGCCGCGGACGCGCCGACGAGCGGGTTCCGCGGGTTCACCGTTTCGCTGCTGGTGTCCGGGCCCGCGACGGTCGGCGCGCTCGTCGACTCCGCCATCGCCGCCGGTGCCACGGCGCTCAAGCCGGCCGCGAAGTCGTTCTGGGGCTTCGGCGGCGTCGTGCAGGCGCCGGACGGGACGATCTGGAAGGTCGCCGCGTCGAACAAGAAGGACAAGGGGCCGGCCACGCGGGAGATCGACCGGGTCGTGCTGCTGCTGGGCTGCGAGGACGTCAAGGCGAGCAAGCGGTTCTACGTCGAGCGCGGGCTGGCCGTGGCGAAGAGCTTCGGCGGCAGGTACGTGGAGTTCGACATGCCGGCCGGGAGCGTGGGTCTCGGGCTCTACGGGCGCCGGGCGCTGGCCAAGGACGCCGGGCTCGCGCCGGAGGGCAGCGGGTCGCACCGGCTGATCCTCGGCGGCGACGCCGGGCCGTTCACGGACCCGGACGGGTTCGCCTGGGAGCGCGCGGCGGCCGACGGCATTCGCTCCGCGGGCTCCACGGCCGCGGCGCCCGTCGTCTGAGCGCCGCGCGGATGTGCTGGTCACACCTGCAATGGCTCTCCCAGGATCGCCTGGACGCGCTCCATGCGCTCGGCTGGCAGGGGCCCGCGGCCGGCGGCGGCCACGTTCTCCCGCACCTGGGCGACGGTGCGGAACCCGGGGAGCGGGAGCGTCGCCGGGCTGCGGCCCCAGATCCAGGCGAGCGCGCCCTGGACGAGGGTGCGCCCGTCGGCGGTGAGCTCGTCGCGAACCGCGGCGATGCGCTCGAGGTGGCGCTCCATCGCGCCGCCTGAGTCGAAGCAGTCCCACCGCCGGCAGCGCATCCGGGCGGTAGCGGCCGCTCAACAGGCCGTCGTCGCGCCGCCCGGCGAGCGCCCGGCCGAGCACGCGCTCGCTGTGGCCGCAGCCGTAGACGTCGGCGGTGTCGAACAGCGTGACGCCGCGGTCGAGCGCCTCGCGGATCGCGCGGATGGACTCCTCGTCGTCCACCTCTCCCCAGCCCGCGGGCCGGCCGCCGGACGTCCACGGGCCGCCGATCGCCCAGCAGCCGAGGCCCTCCAATTATGAGATCGGCCTCGGTCACCGGCGGTAGGCGAGGTCGGCGGTCAGCGCCGCCGCGGCCAGGAGCAGGAAGAACACCGCTCCGCCGACCTGCCGGTCGTGGACGCGCAGGTGGGCCGTCACGGCGCAGATGAAGTACAGGACGAGCCCGATCGCCGCCGTCGTCCCGAGCGCCGGCACGACGAGGCCCGTGAGCAGCCCGGCCGCGCCGCAGGCCAGCACCGTGCCGAGCGGCACCATCCAGCGCCGCGAGACCCGGACGCGGTCGGCGACGACCTTGACCGACTCGGCGCCGGCGAAGTTCAGGCACGCGGCATAGCCGTTCGCGAGCGCCGCCAGGATCGTCATGGCCAGGTAGGTGACGTGCATACCCCCTTGGACACGCGCCGCCGGCAGAACCTGACCGCTCACCAGCGGTCGTGCACGTGCGGGCGGATGCGCCGCGCGTAGACCTCCGCGATCCGGGCCATCGTGTCCTCGCCGAGCGCCGGCAGGCCGGCGGCCGCCGCGTTCGCCTGCGCCTGCTCGGGGTTGCGCGCGCCGGGGATCACCGTCGAGACGGGCTCGTGCATGAGGATCCAGCGCAGCGTCATCTGCGCCATCGTCGCCCCGTCCGGCACGAGCGGCCGCAGCTCGTCGACCGCGTCGAGGCCGGCCTCGAAGGGCACGCCGGCGAACGTCTCGCCCACGTCGAAGGCCTCGCCGTGACGGTTGAAGTTGCGATGGTCGTCGGCGGCGAACGTCGAGTCGCGGCTGAGCTTGCCCGTCAGCAGCCCGGAGGCGAGCGGGACCCGGACGATGATCCCGACGCCGCGCCTCGCGGCCTCGGCGAACAGCAGGTCGGCCGGCCGCTCGCGGAACGGGTTGAAGATGATCTGCACCGTCGCCACGTTCGGGTACTCGATCGCCTTCAGCGCCTCCTCCACCCGCTCCACGCTCACCCCATAGGCGGCGATCCGGCCCTCCTCGACCATCCGCTCGAGGTCGTCGAAGACCTCGGGGTGGTAGTAGAGGCCGGTCGGCGGGCAGTGCAGCTGGACGAGGTCGAGCGTCTCCATGCCGAGGTTCTCGCGCGAGCGGTCGTTCCACGCCCGGAAGTGCTCGGGCGAGTAGTTCTCCACCGTCTGGTCCAGCCGCCGGCCCATCTTCGTCGCCACGAACAGGCCGTCGTCCGCCCGCTCACGGCGCAGCCGGCCGACCAGCCGCTCGGAGCGCCCGTCGCCATAGACGTCGGCGGTGTCGAAGAACGTCACGCCCGCGTCCGCGGCGGCGTGCAGCGTGGCCACCGCGGCGTCCTCGTCGACGTCGCCCCAGTCGCCGCCGATCTGCCAGGCGCCGAAGCCGATCTCTGAGACGTCGCGGCCCAGCCGCCCGATGCTCCGTCGATTCATGCCTCTTCGTATAGCGAGGCGCACGCCTGCCGGCGCTCAGCCGAGCTCGCCGGCGATCAGGCGGTCGCGCAGGACGTGCTTGCGCACCTTGCCCGAGCCGGTCAATGGGAAGGCGTCGACGAACGCCCAGCGGCGCGGGGTCTTGAAGCCGGCGAGGCGGGCGCGGCAGAAGTCGGTGAGCTCCTCGGCCGTGGGCGGCGGGTCGCCAACGGCACGCACGACCGCGGCGACCTGCTCTCCCCAGACGGGGTCGGGGACGCCGACGACGGCGACGTCGGCCACCCGCGGATGGGCGAACAGCACCAGCTCGATCTCGCGCGGGTAGATGTTCTCGCCGCCGCGGATGATCATCTCCTTCACGCGGCCCTCGATCCGGCAGTGGCCGCGCTCGTTCATCGCGCCGAGGTCGCCGGTGTGCAGCCAGCCGTCGGCGTCGATGGCGGCGGCGGTGGCCTGCGGGTCGTCGAGGTAGCCGTCCATCACCAGGTAGCCGCGGGCGCAGACCTCGCCGATCGCGCCGCAGGCCACCGGCCGGCCCGTGGCCACGTCGGCGATCTTGACCTCGGTCTGGGGCAGCGGGCGGCCCACGGTCTCGGCGCGGTCCTCGGGCGCGTCGTCGAGCCGGCCGAGCGTGATCGAGCAGTGCGCCTCGGTCTGCGCGAACGTGATGGCGAACCGCAGGCCGAGCGTCGCCTCGACGCGGCGGACGAGGTCGGCGGGCACCTGCGCGCCGCCGGCGACCGCGTAGCGCAGCGAGCTCAGGTCGCGCCGCGGCAGGTCCGGGTGGGCGAGCAGCGCGATCAGCATCGTCGGCACGCCGCCGAGCATCGCGCCGCGGTAGGCCTCGATCAGCTCGAGCTGGAGCGCCGGGTCGAAGTGCGGCATCAGCACCAGCGTCCCGCCGGTGGCGGCCGCGCCGAGCGCCATCATCGCGCAGCCGGCGATGTGGAACAGCGGCATCGGGCTCACCCACGCCTCGCCCGGCACGGCGCCGACCGCCGCCGCCGCGAACCGGGCGTTGTTGGTGAGCCCGCGGTGGTTGAGCACCGCCCCCTTCGGGCGCCCGGTCGTGCCCGACGTGTAGAGGATCTGCGCCGGCTCGCCCGGCGAGACGGACGGCAGCGCGGCACCGCTGTCCCCCGAGTCGCAGAACCGCTCCCAGTCGGCGAAGCGGATGAGCTCGCGCAGCGCCGGCAGCTCGCCGCGGAGGTCCGCGACGGTCGCCGCGAGCGGGTTGCCGCGCCACTCGTCGACGACGCACACGCCCGCCGCGCCCGAGTGGCGCAGGACGTGCCGCAGCTCCTCGGCGCGGTTCGCGGGGTTGACGGTCACCAGCGTGAGGCCGGCCAGCGCGGCGGCGTACTCCAGCAGCACCCACTCCGGGACGTTGTGCGCGCACACCGCGACGCGCTCGCCAGGCTGGAAGCGGCTAAGCAGGGCGCGGGCGGCCCGCTCGGCGTCGGCCAGCAGCTGCCCGTAGGTCCACTCCCGGCGCTCCGCCGCCGCCGGCGCGCCGGCCACCAGCGCGAGGTCGTCCGGCGCCCGGTCGGCCGCCGCCCGCAGCAGGTCGCCGAGCGTGGTGTCGAGCACGGGTTCGGAGCGGTCGGCCGCCCAGTGCGCCGCGGTGAGCGCGGTGTGAGTGCGCGTCATGGGGGCGACACTACGCTCCCGCGGCGCCCGCGATCAACGGTCGCGCAGGCGCCAGACGTTCAGCGTGACCACGGTCTCGCCGTCCTCCGGCACCGACGCGCTGTGGGGCACGCCGCCGGGGATGATCGCCAGCTCGCCCGGCGAGAGCGGGGCCGGGCGGCCGTCGACCACGAAGTCGACCGTCCCGCCCGCGGTGACGAAGGTGACCTGGTCCTCCGGGTGCGAGTGCGTCTCCCACGCACAGCCCGGCTCGTAGCGGTAGACGGTGACGGTCAGCTGGTCGGTGTCCTCGGTGGCCCCGAAGATGCCGGGGCGCACCTCGGTGAACTCGCGGTCGCCGAAGACCACCTACACCCCCGCGTGCACGTCGGCCCAGGCGACCACGCGGTTGCGCAGCGTGCCGACGTTCTGGATCTCGCACTCCACCTGGTCGCCCGGCTTGAGATACAGCGACATCGGGTCGTCGGAGAAGCCGGCCACGCCCGACACCGTGCCCGTGGAGACGATGTCGCCCGGCGAGTAGCCCATCGGCGAATAGTGGCTGATGATCTCCGGGATCGTCACCGACATGCGGCTGGTGTGCGAGACCTGGCGCGACTCGCCGTTGACCCGCAGCTCCATCGCCAGGTCGTGCGGGTCGCCCACCTCGTCGGGGGTGACGATCCACGGGCCGATCGGGCAGAACGTGTCGATGCCCTTCGACAGGCTGAACACGCCCGACTTCATCTCCTCGCGCTGGATGTCGCGCGCGGTGATGTCGTTGAAGATCAGATAGCCGGCGATGTAGTCGGAGGCCTCCTCGGGCGAGAAGAACTTGCCCGCCCTGCCGATCACGACCGCCAGCTCGAGCTCGTAGTCCATCTCGCTGGTCAGCCCGTCCGGCGGATAGACGATCGCCTCGTCCGGGCCGATGATCGCGTCGACGTTCTGGAAGAACACGATCCACGGCAGCACCGGGTGCGACCAGTTGACGTTGCGCGACTCCTCGTCGTGCTCGCGGAAGTTGCCCGCCGTGTGGAAGAACTTCTTGGGCACGATCGGCGCGCGCAGCCTGACGTCGGCCAGCGTGAGCGTCTCCCCCGTCTCGCCCGCCTCCTGGCCGCGCTCGTAGTACGTGCGCATGTCCGGCACGTCGAGCGCGATCACGCGGTCGCCCTCGACGCGACCCACCTTGCCGTCGTCGAACGTGACGAGCTTCATCCCCGATCCCCAGTCCTGTAGGCGAACACCAATCTTGCATACACTCTACGGATCTGCGTAGACTTACGCAAGATGCGGGTGGCCAACCTGGGCGAGCGCCTCGTGCTGATCGAGGGCGACGGAGCGATCGACGTCGAGCGCGCGTCCGGCGGGCGCTTCGCCGCCGACCCCCAGGCCGCCTATGAGCGCTGGGACGAGCTCGCCGCCTGGGCGCGGGGCGCCACCGGCGGCGAGCCATATGATCCCGCGGCACTCGGCCCGCCGGTGCCGCGGCCGCGCCAGGTGTTCGCGCTCGGACTCAACTACGCGCTGCACGCCCGCGAGGCCGGCCTCGAGCTGCCGCCGATGCCGCTGACCTTCACCAAGTTCCCGTCGTGCCTGACCGGGCCGCGCGCCGAGGTCCGCGTGGCCACGCCGCGGGTCGACTGGGAGGTGGAGCTGGCGGTGGTGATGGGCCCGGCCGGCCGGGTCGCCGGCTTCACCGTCGGCCAGGACCTCTCGGCGCGCGACGTGCAGATGCAGGGCGCGCCGCCGCAGTTCAGCCTGGGCAAGTCGTTCCCCGGCTTCGGCCCCACCGGGCCGTGGGTGGTCACGCCGGACGCGCTCCCCGACCCCGGCGACATGGCCATCGAGTGCTGGGTCAACGGCGAGCGGATGCAGTCGGACCGCACGTCGTCGATGCTGTTCGGCGTGGGCGAGATCGTGGAACGGCTGTCGGCGATCTGCGCGCTGCTCCCCGGCGACCTGATCTTCACCGGCACGCCGGCCGGCGTGGGCAGCCGCATGGACCCGCCGCGCTACCTGCGGCCCGGCGACGAGCTGGTGAGCACGATCGAGGGCATCGGCTCGATCACGACGCGGTTCGTGGCGTGAGCTGGCTCGGGCTGGAGGGCAAGCGGGTCGTGGTGGCCGGCGGCGCGGGCGGCTTCGGCTCGGCGCTCCTGGGCGCGTTCACACAGCAGGGCGGGCGCGTCGCGGCGATCGACGTCGCGCCCGGCGAGCACGTCGTGGCCGACCTGCGCGACCCCGGCGCCGCGCGCGAGGCGATGGCCGAGGCCGCGCGCCGGCTCGGCGGCGGCATCGACGTGTTCGTGCACAGCGTCGGCATCAACAAGCGCCTGCCGATCGGCGAGTACAGCGATGCCGACTGGGACGACATCGTCGCCGTGAACCTGACGAGCGCGTTCCACACCGGCCGCGCCGCGCTGGCCCACGGCGCCAGGCGGATCGTGTTCTTCTCCAGCGTCGCCGGCCGCTCCGGGCACCGCAACCACGGCCCGTACGCCGCCACCAAGGGCGCGATCAACCAGCTCATGCGGGTGATGGCCCACGAGGCGGCGGCGAACGGCGTGACCGTCAACGCGGTGGCTCCCGGCTACATGGACACCGAGCTCACGCGGCAGTACCTGGCCGACCACCCGGGCCGGCGCGAGGAGCTCATCTCCCTGATCCCCGCGGGCCGGTTCGCCCGCATCGAGGAGGTGGTCGGGCCGGTGCTGTTCCTGTGCTCGGAGCAGGCGGGCTTCATCACCGGGACGGTTCTCTACATCGACGGCGGACGGAGCGTGCTGTGAGCGGACGGCTGCAGGGCAAGACGGTGATGGTCACGGGCGCGGGCACGGGCTTCGGCGCCACGCTGGCCGAGCGCGCCGCCCAGGACGGCGCCGCCCGCGTGGTCGTGCACTTCCGCTCCTCGGCCGCCGGCGCGGAGCAGACCGCCGCGACCGTGCGCGCGGCCGGCGCCGAGGCGGCGCTCGTCCAGGGCGACATCGCCGAGTGGGACCAGATCAAGCGGATGGCCGACGAGGCCGGCGACGTCGACGTGCTCGTGAACAACGTGGGCGACATGGCGTCCTCGCAGCACTCCTGGCGCGAGGTCGACGAGGCGGTGCTCGACCACGTGCTCGACGTGGACATCAAGGGCACGCTGCTGATGGTCCACGAGTTCGGCGTGCGGATGCTCGACCGCGGCGCGCGCGGCGCGATCGTGAACATCGGCTCGACCGTGATCGTCCGCGGCTCGCCCCGCGCGCCGATCTACGCGGCCGGCAAGTACGGCCTGCTGGGCATCACGAAGTCCTACGCGAAGGCGCTGGCGCCGCATGTGCGCGTGAACACGTTCGCCCCCGGGTTCATGGACACGCCGGCGGTGATGAACCGGCCGGACATGAAGTCGGGGCGGCTCGAGCAGCTGCAGCGCGACACGCCGATGGGCCGCATCCCGCCGCCCGAGGAGCTGGCCGGCGCGGCGCTGTTCCTGGCCACCGACGACGCGAGCCACATCACCGGCAGCTACATGATCTGCGACGGCGGCTACTCGATGCTCGGCGCGTAGGCGGCCTCGCGCCCCGCGACGAGCGCGGCGACGGCCGCGTGCAGCGGGGTCGGCACGCCGGCGGCCTCGCCGGCCGCGACGATGCCGCCGTTGAGCGCGCCGATCTCGGTCGGGCGCCGCGCGTCGACGTCCTGGAGCATGCTCGGGCGGTGGCCGTGGTTCTCCCGCGCGGCGCGGTCGATCAGCGCGTCGGGGTCGGAGTCGAGCGCGATCCCCAGCGCGTCGGCCACGGCGCGGCCCTCGGCCACGAGCGCGCTCGCCAGCGCGCGCAGCGCCGGCCGGTCGCACACCGCGCCGTGCGTGAGCCCGGTGAGCGCGGCCAGCGGGTTGGTGGCCGCGTTGAACAGCAGCTTCGTCCACTGCGCCCCGCGGGCGTCGTCGAGCGCGACCGCCCCGAGGGCGCCCGCCAGTATCGCGATCTCCTCCGGCGTCGCCGGCTGCGGCTCGAACGGGCCGATCCAGGTGGTGCCGGGCGCGTCCGCGTGGATGACCCCGGGCGCCGCGACGCGGCCGGACACCATCGTCACGCCGCGCATGACCCGCGGCACGTGGCGGGCGATCGCCTCCTCGCTGCCGATGCCGTTCTGCACGCTGCACACGGCGCCGCCGGGGAACACGTGCGCGGTGGCGGCGAGTGCCGCGTCGGTGAACACCGCCTTGGTCGCCACCAGGCCGAGCTCGCACGGCGGGATCTCGCGCGCGTCGGTACGCGCGTGGATCCGCACCACGCCGTCGTCCACGCGCAGCCCGTCGCGCTCGATCGCCGCGACGTGCTCCGGGGACACGTCGTAGGCCCACACCTCGGCGACGGCGGCCAGCCGGGCGGCGAAGATGCCGCCGATCGCGCCGCAGCCGACGACGCAGACCCTCACCCGAGCACCGCGGCGGCGAGCTCGTGGCAGACCCCCGGCGCCGGCCCGCCGACGCCCAGCCCGGCCACGACGCGGCCGTCCTCGTGCACCGGCAGCCCGCCGGGCACGGCCGCCACCGCGTAGGGCAGCACGCCGGTCAGCCCCGCGGGCACCTCGCCGCTGGGCCGCTGGAACGTGGCCGCGCCCGCGGCCACCGCGGCAGCGGCGAACGGGCCGGCCGTCGGCGCGCCGTCCATGCAGTCCTGCTGGATCGGATCGCCGCGGTGGTCGACCACCGCCACCGCCACGCGGACGCCGCGCCGCGCCGCCTCCTCGATCACCCGGTCGGCCAGCCCGAGCGCCCACGCGTGCTCGGGCAGCTCCGCGGGCGGCGGCTCGGCCATTCCCAGCCCGGGCTCGTCCGGCAGCTCGCCGTACGCCGCCCGCCAGCGCGCCTCGTCGTCGCCGTGCTGGCCCGCGTACGGGATCCCCAGCGCGTAGTGCACGAGCAGGTCCTCGGCGTTGGCCGGCTGCCCGTCGGCGATGAGCTTGCGCCGCTCGGCGCCGGGATAGTCCACGAACGGCCCGACCGTGGCGCCCGACGCGGCGATCCCGGCGATCACCGCTCCGTCGGACGCGCTCACAGGCATCCCGCCCGCGCCCGGGAACACCGCCTCCGGCGAGCAGGCGACGAAGCCGCGGACCATCGGGTCCGGCAGGGTGCGCATCCGGTCGAGGTGGACCAGGCTGGGCAGCTGCTGCGTCGCGGCGATCCACGCCTTCGAGCGCGCCCGGGTCATGCCGCCGGCGCCGCCGCGGTCCATCCGCGAGGCGGACACGAGCACGCCGGAGCCGCCCACCACGGCGACCGCCCCGCGCACATCGAGGTCCTGCGCCTTGGCCAGCGCCCGGGCGATCAGCGCCCGGGCGTCCGCGAGCGGCATGTCGCGCGTGTGGATCACTGGCGCGGAGTGTACACACTTGGTACGGTTGCCCACACTGCCCCGAGGAGGAGAGGTCCGATGCGTGTCCCACGCGCCCTGCCCTGGTTGACCACCGCCGCGCTGCTGGCCGCGGCGGCGCCCGCCCACGCCGCCGGCGGGCTGAGAGACATCACCGTCGACGCGGCGCGACCGACCGGGATCATCCGCTCGCTCCAGGGCGTGTCCGGCTCGCCGCTGCCCGGCGACGGCTCGCACCCCGACTTCACGGCGCTCCAGCACGCGCTCGGCGTCGACCTCGTGCGCACGCACGACATCGACTGCACCGGCACCGGCGACATCGACGGCAACGGCCCGAACCGGATCTTCCCCGACTGGAGCGCCGACCCGGACAACCCGGCCTCATACAACTTCGGGCCGACCGACACGGCGCTGCTCAGCATCGCCCGCAGCGGCGCGCAGATCGAGTTCAACCTCGGCCACAGCGACCTCAGCTGCGCCGGCGCCGGCTTCAACGACGCCGTGCCGCCGAGCCCCGAGCGCTACGCCGACGTCGCCCGCCACGTCGCCGCGCACTACAACGACGGCTGGGCGCACGGCTACCGGCTGGGCATCCGCTACTGGGAGATCTGGAACGAGCCGGACCTGCGGCCGTTCTGGTCGGGCACCGCGCAGCAGTACTACGCGCTCTACGCCGCCACCGCGCGGGCGCTGAAGCGGATGCACCCGTGGATGCTCGTCGGCGGCCCGGCGCTGACCACCAACAACGACCTGACCGGCTACCGCGAGTCGCTGCTGGCTTACATCAAGGCCAACCGCCTGCCGCTCGACTTCTACTCGATCCACCACTACGCCGACTTCACCGAGGACCCGCAGGACTTCGCCCGGCTCGGTCGCAGCTACCGCGCGCTGCTGGACGCGTACGGCTTCCGGCGCACGGCGATCCAGATGACCGAGTGGAACTACGGCCTCGTCGACCAGCCGAGCCCGATGCAGCGCGCCGCGTTCGCCGCCGACTCGCTGCTGGCCATGCAGGACTCCCCCATCTCGCGCGCGGTCTACTACCGCTTCGACGCCGACAACGGGACCGGCTTCGCGCTGGCGTCCGACGACGGGACGCTGACCAAGGCCGGCCGGGCGTTCGAGGCGGTCGGCTCGATGCGGCGCACACCGCTGCGCGTGGCCGAGACCGGTGGCGACGACGCCGGACTGTCGGTCGAGGCGGGGCGCAACCCGCTGACCGGCGAGGTCCGCGTGCTCGTCAGCAACTACGAGATCCCGGCGGCAGATCAGGGCCCGCTCCCCTTCCCCGGCAACGTGTTCACCATCCCGGGGATCGCCTCGTTCACGATCCTCGACCGGCGCGCGGTCACCTACGCCGACAACGCCGGCTATGACCTCACGGTCAGGGGCCTCGCGCCCTGGCGGCGCCACACCGTCGAGCGCTACCGGCTCGACGACGGCCACGACCTCAGCCTCGTGGACCGCACCGTGCAGCGCGGGCCCGTGCACCTGTCCGCCGCGCTGCCCGCGCCCGGGCTCGAGCTGATCGTGATCCGTTAGCGCGCCTGGATCAGGATCGCGGCGATCACGATCGCGCCGCCGACGAGCGTCCGGGCGTCCGGGCGCTCGTCGAGCGCGAGCCACACCCACAGCGGCCCGAGCACGATCTCCAGCAGCGTGATGAGGCCGACCTGCGCGGCCGGGATGAGCCGCGCGCCCACCGTCAGCAGCGCGAAGCCGAGCCCGATCTGGCCGATGCCCAGCGCCGCGAGCCAGCCGACGTCGGCGCCGCCGATCGCGCCCGGGGTGGCGAACGGCAGGAACGCGACGACGAGGAACACCTGCGAGAGGCAGGTCGCCGGCGCCATCGACACGTCTTGGCGCCACCGCGTGATCACGATCATCACCGAGAAGGAGAGGGCGGCGAGCAGCGACAGCCCGTCGCCGGCCAGGCTGCCGTCGCCGGGCGCGCCGAGCATCAGCGCGACGCCGGCGAGCGCCACGGTCATCGCCGCGGCCGTGCTCCGGCGGATCGGCTCGCCCAGCGCCACCCGGGCCAGCAGCGTGGCGAGCAGCGGCGCGACCGCCAGCAGGAACAGCACCCGGGCCACCGTCGTGTGATTGAGCGCGGCGATGAAGCTGCCCGACGAGATCGCCGCGCACGCCGCCACGGCGACCCCGGCCGCGCCGATCGACCGGAACGCCGGCACCACCCGGCCGCGCTCGGCGACCGCGACGAAGGCCAGCAGCGCCACCCCCGCGAACGCGGCGCGGCCCATCGCCTGCGTCGCCGTGTCGAGCGTGAGCTGGCGCTGCAGCACGCCCGCGGTCGACCAGGCGACGGCGGCGAGCGCCACGTAGACCTGCCCGCGCCGCTGGCGCCGGGCCCCCTCCAGCGCCAGGGTCGCTGTCGTCACGCCGTCAATCTAACCAGCGCGGTAGGGCACCCGCAGGCGGTCGAAGTAGAACGCGTAGTAGTCGGTCACCAGCCCGACCGCCTGGTCCAGCGACTGCCCGATGCCGTGGCCGCCGGACTCCATGCGCAGCAGGATCGGCTGGTCCGAGGACGTGGCCGCCTGCAGGCGGGCGACCATCTTCTTGGCGTGGTGGGCCTCCACGCGCGGGTCGAACTCGCCGGCGGTGAACAGCACCGGCGGGTACGCGGTGCCGTCGGCGACGTTGTGGTAGGGCGAGTAGGCGTGGAGCGCCCGGAAGAGGTCGGGGTCGCGGACGCTGCCGAACTCGGTCACGTTGAAGGCGCCGTTGGGCGTGAGCTCCGAGCGCAGCATGTCGAGCACCGGCACGGCGCAGACGACCGCGGCGGCGATGTCCGGGCGCTGCACGAGGACGGCGCCCATCAGCAGCCCGCCGTTGGAGCCGCCCATCACGCCCAGGCGGTCGCGGCGGGTCACGCCCGCCTGTACGAGGTGGTCGGCGCAGGCCGCGAAGTCGTCGAAGCAGTTCTGCTTGGCGGCCAGCCGCCCGGCGTGATGCCACTCGCGGCCGTACTCGCCGCCGCCGCGGGTGTTCGCCACGGCGTACACGCCGCCCTGCTCGAGCCACAGCAGCCGCGACGGCTGGAAGGACGGCTTGAGCGAGACCGCGTAGCCGCCGTAGCCGTAGAGGATCGCCGGGGCCGAGCCGTCCTTGGGCGTGCCCGCGCGGTACAGGAGCGTGATGGGCACCCGGG
>JAICUS010000749.1 GCA_025935735.1 Solirubrobacteraceae bacterium
ACGCGGACCGCGGCTCATCCCGTCCGTCCACACGCTCGCCCGCGATCTCCTCGGCGCGCTGGAGCATGCGCACGGCCGCGGCGTCATCGTCCGCCGCGTCGCGCCCGCGTCGCTCCTCCTCGGCAACTCGGGCCGCGGCACACTGACCGACCTCCGCTTCTGCAGCTGGACGCTGCCCGCGATTCCCGCCGGCACCGAGCCCGAAGCGCAGCCGTTCATGGCCCCCGAGGTGCGGGACGGCGGCACCGGCGACGCCGCGAGCGATGTGTATACGGCGGGCGCGATCCTCTACCTCGCGGTGACGGGGCAGCAGCCGCCGCTCGATCCGCGCGAGATCCGCCGCCCCTCGGAGCTTCGTCCGACCTGCCCCCGCGCCATCGAGCGCATCCTGCTCCGGGCGCTCCGGCCGCACGCCGCGGACCGCTACTTCACCGCCGCCGAGATGCTGGAGGACTTCGCGTCCGATGCGGGGACGTTCGAGACGCCGGCCATCCTCGGCGCCGATGCGCGCCAGCCGGCCACCGAGGACCGCGCGCGCTTCGAGAAGCGCCTCCGCCGCGCCCTCGGCGACGACTACGAGCTGCTGAATCTCCTCGGCGCCGGCGGGTTCGGCCGCGTGTACCGGGTGCGCGACCTGCACCTCGAGCGCGAGGTGGCGCTCAAGGTGCTGCATCCGCAGCTCACCCAGGATCCGGCCGTCGTCGAGCGCTTCCGGCGCGAAGCGCAGCTCGCCGCGCGACTCGACCACGCGAACATCGTCCGCATCTACGACATCGGCGGCCGGTCGGGGCTCATCTGGTACACGATGGAGCTGGTGAACGGCCCGAGCCTCGCGCAGCTCGTGGAGCGGGAGGGGCCCCTGCAGGTGGACGCGGTGCTCCGGCTCCTGCGCGAAGCGCTCTCCGCGCTGGCGCAGGCCCACGCATCCGGCCTCGTGCACCGGGACATCAAGCCCGAGAACATGCTGATCGAAAGCGACGGCCGGCTCCGGATCACCGATTTCGGGCTCGCGCTCGCGCTGCGCTACGGCAAGTTCGGCGGTGCGACCAGCCAGAGCGGCACGCCGCAGTTCGCCAGTCCGGAGCAGCTGCTGGGCGAGCGGGTCGACCAGCGCTCGGACCTCTACAGCCTCGCGGCCGTCGCGTATTTCGCCCTGCTCGGCTATCCACCCTTCCAGGGCCAGGCGCCCGAGCAGATCCTTGCACGGCAGACCACCGACCAGCTCCCGCCGCTGCACGAGCTGCGGAGCGACGTCGATCCGGAGCTCGAGGCGGTGCTGGCGCGCGCATTGCGGAACGACGTGGAGGAGCGGTATCCGTCGGCGGCCGAGTTTCTGCAGGCGCTCAACCGGGCGGCCGAAGGTCAGTACCGCGGGCCCGAATGGGCCCGTGCGGCGGCGCGCTGGCTGGGGCTTCCCCCCTCCCCTTGACTAGTTCGGGGCCGGCTGCATATTCACCCCGCGATTTGACCCGGCCGGCCGCCGGGCCACGACCGGCGAGAGTTGGCACTCGGAGACCCGGTGCATGGGTCTTTTCATTTTTTATGACGCGGGACAGGCCTGCGCTCATAAGAACTCGGGAATGTCCGCGGACATCCCGACGCAGTCAAACAAACACGGAGTAGTCAGAATGGCTCGCACGACCGGCACGGTGAAGTGGTTCAACGACGCGAAGGGTTTTGGATTCATCACTCCGGAGAATGGGGACAAGGACTGCTTCGTCCACCACACCGCCATCAAGGCGGACGGGTTCCGCAGCCTCTCCGAGGGTGAGCGGGTCGAGTTCGACATCGTGCAGGGTCAGAAGGGCCCGGCCGCCGAGAACGTGACCAAGCTCAAGTAGGACGACGGTCAATCGCGCAAAACGCAGCGGGCCACTCCTCGGAGTGGCCCGCTGTCGTTTCCGTCCGGGAGCGTGCTACTTGTGGCGGTAGATGACGCGGCCGCGGGTCAGATCGTAGGGGGAGAGGATGACGCTCACGCGGTCGCCCTCGAGCACCCGGATCTTGAACTTGCTCATCTTGCCGGCCGCGTAGGCCAGGATCGTGTGGCCGTTGTCCAGCTCGACGCGGTAGTTGCGGTCGGGCAGGACCTCGGTCACCACCCCCTCCATCTCGATTCCTTCTTCTTTCGCCATCCAGGGCACTCCCTCGGAGTCAGGCTGCGGCCGGCCGCGCCGGAGCGCGCCGGGGTGGTCGAGCGCGGTGGAATGTCGCGCCGCCGTCGGCGGAAGGCAACCAGCGGCGCTCAGAGCGCCGCGACGTCGGCGTCCCGGAGCTCCTCGATGCGCTGCTCGACCAGCGCCGTGAGCGCCGCGACATCCGCCGGATCGAACGTCAGCCGGGCGCCCGCGGCGGCGTACAGCTCGGGCAGCGGGCGGGTGGCACCCAGGGCCAGCGCGTTCCGATAGGCCCGGACCGCGCCGCGCGGGTCGGCGAGGCTGTTGCGCCAGACCTGCAGCGCTCCCAGCTGCGCGATGCCGTATTCGATGTAGTAGAAGGGGTACAGGAAGATGTGAAGCTGCCGGTACCATCGCGAGACCCG
>JAICUS010000081.1 GCA_025935735.1 Solirubrobacteraceae bacterium
CACATCGCGGGGGCGATCGGCGTGTCCACCGACGCGCAGGCCTCCTGGTGGGGCGGCCGCGGCGTCGGCACGGTCCCGCACGGGCTGATCGCCGCCTACGGGGGCGACACGGTGCTGGCCTCGCGCAAGTTCGCCGACCGCTACGCCCGCCACATGAACGTCACCGTGCTCGTCGACTTCGTCAACGACTCCGTGCGCACGGCGCTGGAGGTGGCCCAGGCGCTGGGCGACGAGCTGTGGGGCGTGCGGCTGGACACCTCCGACCGGCTGGCGGACCGCACGATGCAGGACCGCTACGGCGCCGACGCGCCGTGCGGCGTGGCGGCGGAGCTGGTCGAGCTGGTCCGCGACGAGCTGGACGCCCACGGCTTCCCGCGGGTGAAGATCGTCGTCTCCGGCGGGTTCACCGCCGAGCGCATCCGGGCCTTCGAGGACGCCGGCGTGCCCGTCGACTCCTACGGCGTCGGCTCCTCGCTCATCCGCGGCGCGAACGACTTCACCGCCGACGTGGTGATCGTCGACGGCAAGCCCTGCGCGAAGGTCGGGCGCGAGTTCAAGCCGAACCCGCGGCTCGAGCCGGTCCGGTAGACGCCCGCACCACGAGCTCGTGGGGCAGCGGCGGCGGTGACCCCGGCCGCTCGCCGTGCGGGGCTGGACGCAGCGGACGTCGGCCCGGCTGAAGTCCGCCCGGCTGGCCTCGGCGGAGATCATCGCCGAGGCGCCGTCGAGCAGCGGCGGCGTGCTGCCGCTCGCGGACTTCGGAACGGTCGGGTTCAGCGGCGCGGCGGTCAACGGCGCGACGCTCACCAGCGCCACCCCGATCACGATGGCTTCGGGCGGCACGGTGAAGGCCCAGCCGTCGAGCCTGAGCAACGGCAGCTTCTCGATTACGTGGAGGAGCCGGTCGCGCGCATCGCCGCGGCGCCCGCGGCCTTCCCGATCGACGAGCTCAGGGCCACCAGCCCGGCGTAGACCGCGACCGCGGCGCCGAGGGCGGCCAGCGCGCCCGCCGGCCCGAGCAGGGCGGCGAGGGGCGCCGCGACCAGGGCGCCCAGGACGATGCCGGCGAGCGCCGTGGGCAGCGCGAGACCGTAGGCGCGGGCGAAGACGGCCTCGTCGAGCAGCCGCTGCATGCGGGTCTCGGAGAGCACCTCGACCATGATCGATCCCGTGCCGCCGGCGGCGGCCAGGGCCATCGCCACGGGCAGGCTCGGGCTCAGCCCGAGCAGCGCGATCGACGCCGCGACCGCCAGCAGCGCCCCGGGGAGCACGTCGCCGGAACGCCGCGCCGCGGCTCGCCCGCCCAGCGCCGCGCCGGCCAGGCCGCCCGCGCCGATCGCCGCGATCAGCAGGCCGTAGCCGCCGCTGCCGCCCAGCTCGCGCCCGAGCACGACCAGCAGCACCGTCTGCGCGCCGTAGACGGCGCTCACGGCGACATCCGCGCCGAGGGCGACCAGCACGGGCGGCGCGCCGCGCAGCGCGGCCGCGCCCGCCCGCAGGTCCGCCAGGACGCTCGGGCGGCTCTGGCCGGGCGCGAACGCCGGACCCGGGCGGAGCGACGCCACGAGCACGGCGGAGAGCAGGAACGTTCCCGCGTTGGCCAGGAACGCGGCGGCCGGGGAGGCGAGCGCGACCAGGAGCGCGCCCGCGGCCGGGCCGGCGACCACGCCGCCCGCGCCGATCGCCGAGCGCAGCGCGTTGGCCGCGGGCAGCTCGGCGTCCGGCACCAGCCGCGGCGTGCTGGCCGCGACCGCCGGGGGATACGCGCTCCCCGCCGCGGTGGCCAGCGCCGCCAGCAGCGGGGCGAGCGCGATCGGCAGCGCGGCGACGGCGACGATCCACAGCGCCACCATCACGGCCGCGCGGACGGCGTCAGAGGCGATCATCAGCCGGCGGCGGTCGAAGCGGTCGGCCAGGACGCCGCCGAGCGGGCCGAGCGCGACGATCGGCAGCACGCGCGCGGCCGTCGTCAGCGCGATCCACGTGGCCGAGCCGGTGCGCTCGATCACGACCATCGCCAGCGCCACGTTGTAGAGCCAGTCGCCGATCTGCGACGCGGCGAGCGCAGCGGCGAGCCGGCGGAACGTCCGGCGGCGGAGCGGGGCGGGAAGGCGGGAGGTCATGTCGTGCACTCTGCGTCTAAGGCAGGTGCCCGCACATCGGGCGACGGCCGTGTCTTGGTGCCTCAGATCGAGCCCGGCGCCGCGCGACGGCGCCTAAGGCATCCCTAGGCCCGTTCGCGGTGCGCCAGTGCGGCCGCCTCGCCGCGGCTGGTCACGCCGAGCTTGGCGAGGATGTTCGAGACGTGCACGCTGGCGGTCTTGCGCGTGATGAACAGCTCGGAGCCGATCTGCGAGTTCGAGCGTCCCTGGGCGACGAGCGCCAGCACCTCCTGCTCGCGCTCGGTCAGGCCGTAGGCGGCGAGCGGGTCGGCGCTCGGCGGCTCCAGGGCAAGGCGCGCGCGGCGGGCCGTCTCCCGCAACTCGTCGAGCAGCGGCCGCGCCCCGAGCGCTCGCGCCAGCTCGCCCGCCTCCACCGCCGCGGCCGTCGCCGCCGGCCGGTCGCCCGCGGCGGCCCGCGCCGCCGCCAGCCGGAGCAGGGCGTAGGCGACCATGTGCACCTCGCCCGTGCTCCGGAACGCCGCGAGGGCCGGCGCCCAGTCGCCCTCTCGGCCGAGCGCGCGCGCCTGCTCCGGCGCGACCAGCGCCCGGAAGGCGTGCGCGCGGGCGGTCGTGGCGGGAAGCTCGTCCGCCAGCCGCGCCAGCTCGGCCACGGGCGATCCGCCGCCGGCCGCCAGGTCGCCCTCGATCCGTAGGCCGAGCCACAGCAGCGGCCACGTGTAGCGGTCGGACCCGTGGTGCCCGCCGCCGAGCCGGCCGGCCACGACCTCGCGGGCCGCCGCGAGCGCACCCCGCTGGCGCTCCGCCTCGGCCGCGATGTAGGCGATGTTCTCGCTGTACTGCCAGTCATCGGCGCTGAGCACGGCGTCGAGCCTTTCCAGCTCCCGGCGGACGACCTCGAGCTCGCCGCGGTGCAGGGCCAGCTCGGCGCCTGCGATCCGGACCGTGCCGAGGAAGACGCCCTCGGGCTCGCTCGCCACGCCCTCCTCGATGACCGCGCCGGCCTCCTCCCAGCGCCCGAGCCGCAGCAGCGGCTCGGCCAGGTTCCCCCGCAGGTAGGCGCCGAAGCTGCGCCGCTGGCCGACGCGCTCGGCCGCTTCCAGGCCGGCCCGCGCGGTCTCTGCGGCCTCCTCGTAGCGGCCCGCGATGGTCAGCAGGTCGGAGAGGTTCACGTACGCCCGCAGCGCGGTCGTCTGGTGGCCGCCGTCGCGCGCGATCCGCAGGCCGGCCTCCAGCCGCCGCTGCCCGTCCGCGTGATCGCCGAGGTACGCGCGGGCGATGCCGAGCGTGATCTCCGCATCGGCCTCCAGCTCCTGCGCCCCGGCGGCGCGCGCCGCCGTCACGGCCGCCTCGGCGCTGACGCTCGCTTCGGCGAAGCTGGCGTTGAGCTGCACGGCCGCGAGCTGGGTCAGCACCAGCACCCGGGCGCGGGACGGCACGCCGGGCAGCTCGGCGAGCACCGCCTCCAGCGCGGGGATCGACTCCTCGCCGCGGCCCAGCGCGCGCACCACGTTCGAGCGCTGCACGACCAGGACGGCGCGGCGCTCAGGATCGGCGTCCGGCCCGAGCTCCGCCGCCGCCTCGCCGAGCAGGGTCAGCGCGCGCTCGATCTCTCCCGCCGCGTTCGCCGCGTCGGAGGCCAGCCGCAGCACCTCGACGCGGTCGATGCCGCAGCGGGCCGCCGGGTCCGCGACGCGCGGCCAGAGCTCGAGCACGCGCTCGAGATGGCGTTGCGCCTCGCCGGGCGCGTAGGCCACGCGCGCCGCGCGAGCCGCGTCCACGGACGCCGTCAGCGCGCGCGGCAGGTCGTGCGCCGCGTAGAAGTGGTACGCCAGCGCCGCTCCGGCCGCGGCATCGCCGGCCAGCTCCGGGTCGGCGCTCAGCGCCTCGGCATACGCGGTGTGCAGGCGCACGCGCTCGCCCGGCAGCATGTCGTCATAGACGGCCTCGCGCGCGAGCGCGTGGCGGAACGCGTAGCCGCGCCCGGACGCGTCGACCACGAGCAGGTGGTGGTCCACCGCTTCGCGCAGGGCGGCATACAGCGCGCCCTCGTCGAGGCTCGTCACCGCCGCCAGCAGCCGGTCCGGGCTCCAGCTGCCGGCCACGGCGACCGTCCGCAGCACCTGCTGGGCGGCCTCGGACAGCTGCTCGGCGCGCACGAGCAGCATGTCGCGCAGCGACGGCGGCAGATAGCCGGGATCGGCGCCCGCCAGCACCGCGCCGGCGATCTCCTCGACCAGGAAGGCGTTGCCCTCAGAGCGCTCGATCACCAGGTCCAGCAGCCGGCGCGAGGGCGGCGCGCCGAGGATCGCCTCCAGCTGCGCGGCCACCTCCCCGCGCGCGAAGCGGGCGAGCTCGATCCGCTCCACCGAGCGCACGCGGCTCCAGCCGCTCAGCAGCGGCCGCAGGGGATGGCCGCGGTGCAGCTCGTCGGAGCGGTAGGTGGCGGCGAGCAGGACCCCGACCCCGCGCAGCGCGCGCACGAGGAACGCCATCAGCTCGAGCGTCGCCCGGTCGGCCCAGTGCAGGTCCTCGAGCACGAGCATCAGCGGCCGCTCGGCCGCGAGGCGCTCGACCACGCCGAGCACCAGCTCGACCAGCTGCGACGTCGGCGCGGTGTCGCCCGCCCCGGGACCGCCGTCCGGATCGAGCTCGGGGAGCAGGCGCGCGAGCCCGCCGCGGGCGGGTCCCAGCAGCTCCGCGAGCTCGCCGCGGGGGGTGGAGCGCGCCAGCGCGCGCAGCGCATCGGCCAGCGGCGCGAGCGGCAGGCGGTCGCCGCCCAGCTCGACGCACGCCCCACTGAGCACGCTCGCGCCGGCCGCCGTGGCCGCGGCGCCGAGCTCCTCTACCAGCCGCGTCTTGCCCACGCCGGCCTCGCCTCCGACGAGCGCGACGGCGGGCTCGCCGCCCAGCGCACGCTCGAGCGCGGCGTGCAGCACGGAGAGCTCCCGCTGCCGCCCGACGAAGATCGGACTGACCGTCCCGGCCGCCACCGGCGCATCCTAGAGCCAAGCCTCAGCTGACCAGCGGTACGAAGCGGACGCGCTCCAGCGAGCGGCGCTGGAGCTCGCCGCCGGTGCGGCGGACCAGGTAGAGGCGCTGGTCGCCGTCCTCGACCGGGGCGATCAGGCGGCCGCCGGGGGCGAGCTGGGCCTCGAGCGCCTCCGGGACGGCCGACCCGGCCGCGGCGGCCACGTTGATCGCGTCGAACGGCGCGAGGTCGGGCAGCCCGAGGGCGCCGTCGCCCACGGCCAGCGTCACGTTGTCCACGCCCGCGGCGCGGAGGTTCGCGGCGGCCTGGCGAGAGAGGTCCGCGTGGCGCTCGATGCTCCACACGTGGGCGCACAGCCGGGCGAGGATCGCGGCGTGGTAGCCCGAGCCGGTGCCGACGTCGAGCACGCGCTCGGCGCCCGTCAGCTCCAGCAGCTCGCACATCCGGGCGACGACGAGCGGCTGCGAGATCGTCTGGCCCGCGCCGATCGGCAGCGGCGCGTTCTCCCACGCCTCGGCGGCCAGGTCGGGCGGGACGAACCGGTCGCGCGGGACGGCGCGCATCGCCTCCAGGACGCGCTTGTCCTTCACGTGCGCGCGCAGCGTGTCGAGCAGCCGGTCGCGCCCGCGCTTCACGCCATCACGCCGCCGGCCGCGCGCACCTCGGCGAGCGCGCGCTCGGAGTCGCCCGGCGCGACTTCGACGCCGCGCACCGCGGTGGTGTCGACCGTGACCTGGAAGCCCTCGCGCAGCGCGTCCAGCGCCGTGTTCTTGACGCAGTAGTCGGTGGCGAGCCCGACGACGGTGACCTGGGTGATCCCGCGGTCGTGGAGGACCCGGGCGAGGTCGGTGCCCTCGAAGCCGCTGTAGCCCTCGGTGGCGGCGTCCTGGCCCTTGTCGACGATGACGTCCACCCGGGACGCGTCCAGCGCCGGGTGCAGCTGCGCGCCCGGGGAGTCCGCCACGCAGTGCACCGGCCACGGGCCGCCCTGGGCGGCGAAGGAGCCGTGGTCGGGCGGGTGCCAGTCGCGCGTGGCCACCACCAGGTCGTAGTCGCCGGAGGCGGCCAGCGCGTTGATGCGCTCGGCGATCTCGTCGCCGTGCGCCACGGCCAGCGCGCCGCCCGGCGTGAAGTCGTTCTGGAAGTCGACTATGAGGAGCGCTCTCGACATGCCGCAAGGAACGTAGCGGCCATGTCGAGGTCCCCGTGGCCCGCGTCGATCGCCTTGCGCATCTGGTCGCGCACGAGGCCCGGCAGCGGCAGCTCCATCCCGGCCGCGGCGGCCGCATCGGCCACCAGCCCCGCGTCCTTGGCGGCCAGCGCCAGCGAGAAGCTCGGGTCGAACGAGCGCGCGATCATCGCCTTGCCCTTCAGCTGGGCGTAGGCCGGGCTCATCGGCCCGCCGTCGATCACCTCGAGGAACTTGCGCGGGTCGACGCCGATGCCCTCGGCGAACGCCAGCGTCTCGGCCAGGCCCTCGACCAGCGCCACGATCCAGGCGTTGAGCACGAGCTTCAGGCGCGAGGCCGCACCGACCTCGTCGCCCAGGTCGATCACGCACGCGGCCACGGCGTCGAACACCGGCCCGAGCCGGTCGCGCCCGCGGCCCGAGGCCAGCACGGTCAGCTCGCCCTTCTCGGCCGGCTGCTTGGTGCCCAGCACCGGGCCGTCCACGAACGCGGCGTCGCCGGCCATGCCGTGCAGCTTCTCGGTCGCCTCCATGCCCACGGTCGAGGCCTGCCACCACACCTGGTCGCCCTCGAGCGAGACGCCGTCCATCACCGACTCGACCGCCGGCCCGTCGGAGAGCATCGTGACCACGACCTCGGCGCCCGCGGTCGCCTCGGCCGGCGAGTCGGCGACGCCCGCGCCCAGGTCCTCGGCCTTCTCGCGCGAGCGGTTCCACACGCGCACCTCGTGGTCGGCGGCCACGAGGTTCCGGGCCATGGGCGCGCCCATGATCCCGGTGCCCAGGAAGGCGACCCGCATCAGAACCGCAAGACGGCGCCGATGCCGCCCAGCGGCGTCAGGTCGTCGTGGTGGCGGACCACGAGCGTCTGGGCGGACTGCTCGACCGCCTTCTCGATCGCCGGCTCGACGATGTCCTGCACCGCCTCGCCCTGGTCGGCGCCCTCGGGCAGCAGCAGGCCGGCCTCGAAGTCCACGCGCCCGGGCGCGGAGAAGTTCTCGGCGATCAGCAGCGTCTCCACCCGCGCCTGGTTGAGCGCGTCGAGCACCTCGGCCACGCCCGCGGCGCCGCGGCCGCCCCGGCCGACGCTCTCCTGCAGGCGGTCGAGCGCCTCGCGCTCGCAGCGGCGGGCGTGCTCCCGGATCGCGTCGACGACGCAGGTCCGCACGTCGTCCAGCGACGCGTTCTCCACGTCGATCTGCAGCTTGCCGGCGATCCGCTCCTTCAGGTACGGGTGCAGCTTCGCCTTGAGATCGCCCAGCAGCTCCTCGGGCGCGCCCACCAGCACGCGGTCGGCGCCGCGGGCCTTGTAGAGGCCGAACGCCACCTCGCCGGTGTGGGCCAGGTGGTCGGCCACCTCCTTCTCCACCGAGCGCTGGTAGTTCAGCTGCGACCAGCCGCCCTGGTCGTGCTGCTGGTGGACGTCGTCGACGATCCGGTCGGTCTCCTCGAGGTCCTCGCCGTGGCCGGCGAACAGCCGCGCCGCCCGCCGGTTGGCCAGCACGACCATCCAGCGCTCGTCCATGCCCTGCAGCACGAGCGGCTCCACGAACGCTGTACGGCCGAGCTCCACGCGGTTGTCCACGGGCCGGCGCAGGCGCACGATCTCCAGCAGGTCCGCGGGCCCGCAGGCGTAGACGGCCACCGCGCGCGTGCCGTTGGCCGCGACGTCCGCGCCGAGCAGCACCTCGCGCACGCGCTCGACGTCGTCGCGCAGCGCGAGCCGCTCGTCGTGCGAGAGCCCGTCGGCCTCGTCCACCTTGTGCGCCGCGTCGGTGATCACCGAGGTGATGGCCGACGAGCGGGCGGCCGGCGTCCCGAACTGCGCCGGGTCCAGATTGAGGAAGACGGACAGCACACGACCCTGCTCCGGGTGCACGGCGGCGAGCTCGCGCAGGCGGGTCTGGGTGATCGGTTCGGCCATGGTTTCGCGCCTACCCCGCGTCTGCGGCGACCGAACCCTGCGGCGTGAGCACCCTCACGCGCGTCTGGCGGCCGCCGGTGGTGGATTGCGCCCCGGTCACGACGCCGAGGCCTTCGAGCATCACGAGGAACGCCCGCGCGAACGGGGACTCGGACGTCCGCGCACGGACGTCGTCCCAGTCGACCTTCTCGCGCAGCGCCCGGGCGATCGGGAGCAGCGACTCGTAGCGGAGCGAGTGCTCCGAGAGCGCCATGAGCTTCGTGACGAGCACGTCCTCCAGCGCCATCACACGCATCTCCATGCCCAACACGGACAATACCTCTCCGCGCGCGAGCACCTCGTCGGTCATCTCCATGCCCTTGGGGGCGAAGATGAGGTCCACCAGCACGTCGCCGTCCCACGCCTTGACGAGCCACTCCTCGGGCGGGTCCTCGGGGCGCAGGCCCGCCGCCTGCAGCGCCTGGATGGCCGTGTCGACGTCCTCGGGCTTGATCATCAGGTCGAGGTCGTGCCGGGTCTCCGGGCCGCCGCGCGCCCAGCTGGCCAGGCTGCCGCCGAGCAGGAACGGGATGCCCGCCTCGCGCAGCGCGGCGCCGGACTTCTTCAGCGCCTGCTCGATGTCGGAGAACGGCTGATCGTCGTCGGTGGCCATGAGGCCCTGGCTACCCGGCGCCGGGGAGCGGGTATGCCCTGTGACCGATGAGCGCGACGATCGCCACCGACGGCCGCCCCGGCGACCGCCACGACGAGTGCCGGATCCGCATCGCCGCCGCCGGCGACATCCACTACGGCGAGCGCGAGGGCGACCACGAGCGGGCCGCGGCCGCATTCTCCGCGCTGGCCGGCAAGGTGGACCTGGTGCTGCTGGCCGGCGACCTGACCACCCACGGCGAGCCCCGCCAGGCCCAGATCGTGGCCGACGCCTGCCGCGGCCTCGACGTCCCGGTGGTCACCGTGCTGGGCAACCACGACTGGCACACCAACCAGGGCCCGGCGGTCGCCGCGGTGCTCGAGGAGGCCGGGATCGTGGTGCTCGACCGCGCGCACCATGTCATCGAGATCTGCGACGCCGAGGTCGGGATCGTCGGCGCCAAGGGGTTCGTGGGCGGCTTCACCGGCTCGCACATCCCGGACTTCGGCGAGCCGTCGCTGCGCGGCATCTACGCCGAGGGGATGCGCGAGGTCGAGGGCGTCGACGAGGGCCTGCGCGCGGTGGCCATGTGCCCGTTCCGGATCGTGCTGCTGCACTACGCGCCGACCACCGAGACGCTCGAGGGCGAGCGGCGCGACATCTGGGCGTTCCTGGGCACCGACCGGCTGGCCGTGCCGATCGCCGAGCACAACCCCGACCTCGTCCTGCACGGCCACGCGCACGCGGGCACGTTCGAGGGGCGGATCGGCGACGTGCCGGTCTACAACGTCTCGGTCCCGGTGCTGGGCGAGGACTTCTGGATCTTCGAGCTGGCCGGCGAGCGCCGGCGCCAGCCTTCTGAAGTCCGTTAGGACCAGGGCGTGACGGGGCGCTCGAGGCGCTCCCCGTCCACGGTGATGTCCACGTGCTCGTTGAAGAACGCGACCCGGTCGGTGACCTCCGCGGCCTCGCGCAGCGGCCGGGGGTAGTACCAGGCGACGTCGCGGCCGCCGAGCGCCCAGTAGGAGGCCTGGCCCTTGTACGCGCAGGCGGTGCTGGTGTGGCTGGGCGCCAGCCGGTCGGTACGTACATCCTCGGGCGGCAGGTAGTAGCGCACGGGCAGCCCGGTCTCGAACAGTAAGTACGGCCGGGTGCTCTCGGCCAGCGTCTCGCCCTCGGACTCGATCTTGACGTGGCGCGAGCTGTGCACGATGTCGATGCGGTGGAACGGGTCGCGCGGGTGCGAGAGGTTGCGCTCGTCCTCCTCGTACCAGGCGTCGAAGCCCTTGAAGTCGAGCACGACGTAGCCGGCGAGCTCCGGGTCCGCCGGGCGGAACCCCTGCGCCCCGGCCACGGTCACCGCCTCCCCGGCCGCGGTGTGGACGGCGAACGGGACGCTCGGGTCATACACCGGCCGCCCGGCCAGCATCGGCGGCTGCTCCGGCTCGGCGGAGCCGTCGCCGCCGGCCACGACCTCGCCGGCGATGTCCGCGGCGGGCACGGCATAGCTCGGCACCACCCGCTTGGGCTCCCACACGAGCAGCGCCCGGGTGGTGTCGACCACCGTCGCGTCGCCGTTCTTCGCCCGGATCCGCTTCTCGATCGGCTCGTATCGCAACGAGCCGAGCTCGGCCATCAGGAGGTCGCGCACGCGGGGCATGGGAGGTCTGACCAGCCTACCGGGGTAGGCTCAATTGTCACGAACCCAAACTCCGCACATCGGAGCTGAACCCATGTCCGACAATTCCTTCGACGCCCGTTCCGACCTCGAGGTCGGCGGGCGCTCCTATGAGATCTACCGGCTCGACGCGCTGCAGCAGAAGTTCGACGTCGCCCGGCTGCCGTTCTCGCTGAAGGTCCTCTTGGAGAACCTGCTGCGCAACGAGGACGGCAGCGGCATCCGCAAGGACGACATCGAGGCGCTGGCGAGCTGGGACCACAACGCCGAGCCGTCCAAGGAGATCGCGTTCACGCCGGCCCGGGTGGTGATGCAGGACTTCACCGGCGTGCCGGCGATCGTCGACCTCGCGGCGCTGCGCGACGCCATGGCCGACCTCGGCGGCGACCCCTCCAGGATCAACCCGCTCGTCCCGGCCGAGCTGGTGATCGACCACTCGGTCCAGGTCGACGCCTTCGGCTCGCGCGATGCCTTCCGGATCAACGCCGAGAAGGAGTTCGAGCGCAACCAGGAGCGCTACGCGTTCCTGCGCTGGGGCCAGGGCGCGTTCGAGGGCTTCAAGGTCGTCCCGCCCGACACCGGCATCGTCCACCAGGTCAACCTCGAGTACCTCTCGCGCGTCGTGTTCGAGCACGAGGGCGTGCTCTACCCGGACACGCTCGTCGGGACCGACTCGCACACCACGATGATCAACGGCCTGGGCATCCTGGGCTGGGGCGTCGGCGGCATCGAGGCCGAGGCGGCGATGCTCGGCCAGCCGATGCCGATGCTCATCCCGCGCGTCGTCGGCTTCAAGCTGGGCGGCGAGCTGCACGAGGGGGCGACCGCGACCGACCTGGTGCTCACCGTCACCCAGATGCTGCGCGAGCACGGCGTGGTGGGCAAGTTCGTCGAGTTCTACGGCCCGGGCGTCCCGAACCTGCCGCTGGCCGACCGGGCGACGATCGGCAACATGAGCCCGGAGTTCGGGTCCACGTGCGCCATCTTCCCGATCGACGCGGAGACGCTGCGCTACCTGGAGTTCTCCGGGCGCCCGAAGGAGCGGATCGAGATCGTCGAGGCCTACGCCCGCGAGCAGGGCCTGTGGCACGACGCCGACTCCGAGGAGCCGACCTACTCCGAGACGCTGGAGCTCGACCTGGGCGACGTCGTGCCGTCGCTGGCCGGCCCGAAGCGCCCGCAGGACCGCGTCGCGCTGACGGAGTCCAAGGCGGCGTTCCGGCTGGCGCTGGAGGAGATCCTGCCGGACGCCGAGCCCTCCACCAGCGGCGACAAGCCGGGCGTGCCGGAGGACGACGAGGACGACGACGGCTCGTTCCCGGCGTCCGACCCGCCGTCGAGCAACGGCAGCCACCACGGCGAGTCCGAGCCGCACGGCGGCACCGGCGGCCTGCAGGTGGCCGAGCGCGAGGAGCACCACGTCGACCTCCAGCTGGCCGACGGGACGGAGACCGAGCTCGACCACGGCCACGTGGTCATCGCCGCGATCACGTCGTGCACGAACACCTCGAACCCGTCGGTGATGATCGGCGCCGGGCTGCTGGCCAAGAACGCCGTCGAGCGCGGGCTGCAGTCGAAGCCCTGGGTCAAGACGTCGCTGGCGCCCGGCTCCAAGGTGGTCACCGAGTACTACGAGAAGGCCGGCCTGACCGAGTACCTGGACAAGCTGGGCTTCAACCTAGTGGGCTACGGCTGCACGACCTGCATCGGCAACTCCGGGCCGCTGCCGGAGGAGGTGTCCGACGTGGTCAACGCCGAGGACCTCGCGGTCGTCTCCGTGCTCTCGGGCAACCGCAACTTCGAGGGGCGGATCAACCCCGAGGTCAAGATGAACTACCTCGCGTCGCCGCCGCTGGTCGTGGCCTACGCGCTGGCGGGGACGATGGACATCGACCTGCTGGACGAGCCGCTCGGGCAGGACA
This sequence comes from Solirubrobacteraceae bacterium, assembly GCA_025935735.1. Next base: position 12,457 of record JAICUS010000081.1, read on the forward strand.
CCGACGGCGAGGACGTCTACCTGAAGGACATCTGGCCGTCCGCCGAGGAGGTCGCCCGCCTGGTCGAGGAGTCGGTGCGCTCGGAGATGTTCACCTCCTCCTACGACGCGGTGTTCGCCGGCGACGAGCGCTGGAACTCGCTCGAGGTGCCCGACGGCGACCGGTTCGAGTGGGACGACGAGTCCACCTACGTGCGGCGGCCCTCGTTCCTGGAGGACATCCCGAAGGAGCCGTCGGACCCCGGCGACATCTCGGGCGCGCGCGTGCTGGCCAAGCTCGGCGACTCGGTGACCACCGACCACATCTCGCCCGCGGGCGCAATCAAGCGCGACTCGCCGGCGGCGCGCTATTTGAACGAGCACGGCGTGGAGAACAAGGACTTCAACTCCTACGGCTCGCGCCGCGGCAACCACGAGGTGATGGTGCGCGGGACGTTCGCCAACATCCGGCTGCGCAACCAGCTGGCGCCGGGGACCGAGGGCGGCGTGACGAAGCTCCAGCCGGACGGCGAGGAGATGACGATCTACGACGCGGCGATGAAGTACGCGGAGAGCGACACGCCGCTGATCGTCCTCGCGGGCGCCGAGTACGGCTCGGGCTCCTCGCGCGACTGGGCGGCCAAGGGCACGAACCTGCTCGGCGTCCGCGCGGTCATCGCCTCCTCCTACGAACGCATCCACCGGTCGAACCTGATCGGCATGGGCGTGCTGCCGCTGCAGTACATGGACGGCGAGGACGCCGACTCGCTCGGGCTGACCGGCGAGGAGGAGTACACGATCACCGGCGTCGAGGGCGGCGAGGCCAAGGAGGTCACCGTCCGCGCCGACGACAAGGAGTTCAAGGCGCGCGTGCGCATCGACACCCCGAAGGAGGTCGACTACTACAAGCACGGCGGGATCCTGCCCTTCGTGCTGCGCCAGCTGCTCGCGCAGTAGGTTGCTCGCGCAGTAACCTGCCGGGCCGCATGCCGCTGCCCGACACCCTGCGCCGCCTGCTCACCGCCGCCGGTCCGTCCGGCTACGAGCAGGCGCCGGCGGCCGTCTTCCGCGAGGCGGCCGCCGGGTTCGCGGCGGAGGTGTCCCCGGACACGGTCGGCTCGACCGTCGCGCGGGTCGCCGGCACCGGCGGCGGCCCGTCGGTGGCGGTCGTCGGCCACGTCGACGAGATCGGGCTGATCGTCCACCACGTCGACGACAAGGGCTTCCTCTGGTTCACCGCCGTGGGCGGCTGGGACCCGATCATCCTCGTCGGCCAGCGGGTGGAGATCGCCACGCGCGACGGGGTCGTCCCCGGCGTGGTCGGCAAGAAGCCGATCCACCTGATGAAGGAGGACGACCGCAAGAAGGTCCCGCAGCTCAAGGACCTGCACATCGACATCGGCGCCGTCGACGGCGACGACGCGCGGGCGCGGGTGCGGATCGGCGACGTCGCCGTGATCGCCGGCGAGCCGGTGGAGTACCCGAACGGCCGCTGGGTGTCGCGCTCGATGGACAACCGGATCGGCTGTTACGTGGCGCTGGAGGCGGCGCGGCTGGTCAGCGAGGCCGGCGGGGCGCCGGGGGACGTGTACGCGGTCGCGGTGTCCCAGGAGGAGATCACCTTCGGCGGCGCCCGCACCACGGCGTACTCGCTGCACCCGGACGTGGCCGTGGTGGTCGATGTCACGTTCGAGACCGAGCAGCCGGGGCTGGACGAGAAGGAGCTGGGCCGCCACGCGTTCGGCTCGGGGCCGGTGCTCACCCGCGGCTCGACGCTGGACCCGCAGGTCTTCGAGCTCCTGTATGAGGCGGGCGAGGCCGAGCGCATCCCGTTCACCGTCACCGCCTCGGCGCGGGGCACGGGCACCGACGCGGACGCGTTCCACGTCTCGCGCGCCGGCATCCCGAGCGCGGTCGTCTCCGTGCCCCTGCGCTACATGCACTCGGCGGTGGAGATGGTCCAGCTCGATGACGTCGACAACACCGCGCGGCTGATCGCGGCGTTCGCCCGGCGGCTGAGCGGCGACGTGGACTTCCGCCGCTGAGCCTCCTGCTGCTGTTCGACATCGACGGGACGCTCCTGCAGGGGGCGACCCGCGCGCATGCGCGCGCGCTGCGCGACGCGGCCGCGGCCGTGCACGGGCTCGCGCCGCTGGTCGGCGAGGTCGAGGTGGCGGGCCGGACCGACCAGGCGATCGCCCGCGACCTGCTGGCGGCGGCGGGGGTGCGGGGCGCGGACGTCGACGCGCGGGCGCGCGAGGTGCTCTCGCGTACGGTGGTCGAGTACGAGCGGCTGGTGGACGACGACCTGTC
>JAICUS010000181.1 GCA_025935735.1 Solirubrobacteraceae bacterium
GATGTGCTCGCGCTCGCGCTCGCCCGACTTCGGGTTGATCGGGACGATCGGCACACCCGCGGCCAGCGCGCCCACGACCGCGACGCACGTCTGCAGCGTCGGCTCGGCGATCACCGCGACACGGCCCATCCCCGCGATCCGCTCGGCCACCGCCCCCGCCGCCGCGTGCAACCGCGCGTAACTCAGCGCCTCCTCACCCACCCGGAGCGCCTCACGGCCGTCCGGCTGCTCCAACCCCCCCAGCAGCATCGTCGGCATCACGCGCCGTGCCATTCGGGGCGGCGCTTCGCGAGGAAGGCCGCGACGCCGTCGCGGAAGTCCTGGCTGCCGTAGACGGTGGCGATCAGGTCCTCGCCGTCCCCCGCCCGCGCGCGCAGGCGGCGAACCGCCTGCTTGGTGGCCCACATCGTCAGCGGCGCGTGGCCGCTGAGGGTCTCGCACAGCCGCGCGACGGCTGCCTCGAGCTCGTCCGGTTCGACGACGGCGGTGACGAAGCGGGCTTCCAGCGCCTCGGACGCCGACAGGAACGACGCGGTGAGAACCATCTCCACCGTGCGCGCCTCGCCGAGCAGGGCGACCAGGCGGGCGTGGGTGCCCATCGACAGGCAGTTGCCGAGCGTTCGGGCGACCGGGACGCCGAACTGCGCAGAGGGGGTCGCGATCCGCAGGTCGCATGCGGCCGCCAGGCTCAGGCCGCCCCCCACGGCGTAGCCCTCGACGACCGCGACGGTGGGTACGCGGACCGCTTCCAGCCGGCCGATGATCCGCTCGATCCTGCGCTCGTAGGCGATGCCGTCGGTACCGGACCGGAACGCGCTGAACTGGGCGATCTCCGTCCCGGCCACGAACGCGCGCCCGCCGGCCCCGCGCAGGACGAGCACGCGGATGTCCGGGCGCGCGTCGACGTCCTCGCAGGCCGCGTACAGCGCGTCGTACATCTCCCAGGTCATCGCGTTGCGCGCCGCCGGCCGGTCGAACGTGACACGCGCGATGCCGTCCTCGGCCTGGTAGCGGAGGTGCTCTGTCACGCGACGACTCCCTCGCGGAAGAGCTGCTCGATGTCCTCGCGCGCGTAACCGGCGCCCGCCAGGACCTCGACGGTGTGCTGCCCGAGCAGCGGGGCCGGCCGGCGGACGCGCGCGGGCGTCTCGCTCAGCTTGACCGGCGTGCCGAGCACTTTGACCGGACCTTCGACGGGGTGCTCGATCTCCACCACCATGCCGCGCGCGTGCGTATGCGCGTCCTCGAGGACCTCGGCATAGTCGCGGATCGGCGCCACGGGTACGCCGGCCGCGATGAGCGTGTCGAGCCAGTCCGCGGTGTCTCGCCGCGCGAGCGCGGCGCGCAGCTCCAGCTCGAGCTCGTCGATGTGGGCCATGCGCGCTGCGTTGGTGGCGAACCGCTCGTCGGTCTCCAGGTCCGGGCGGTCGAGCGCGTCGCACAGCCGCTTCCACAGCCGCTGGTTGTTGGCACCGATCGTGATGTACCCGTCGCGGGTGGGGTACGCCTGATAGGGGGCGCTCAGACGGTGGCGCGACCCGAGCGGCTGCGGCGCGTGGCCGCTGGTCCAGAACTCGGCCGCCTCCCAGATCGACAAGGCCAGCGCGCCCTCGAACAGCGAGGTGTCGACGTGCTGGCCAGCCCCGATCCGCTCGCGGGCCACGTAGGCGCTGAGGATGCCCAGGGCGCAGAACAATCCCGCCGAGAGGTCGCCGACCGGCACGCCGCTCTTCAACGGCGTGCCACCCGGCTGACCGGTCACGCTCATCACGCCGGCCATCGCCTGCGCCATCAGGTCATAGCCGGGCCAGGACGCGTACGGGCCGGTCTGGCCGAACCCGGAGATCGACCCGTAGATGAGCCGCGGGTTGCGCTCGCGCAGCGTCGGATAGTCGATTCCGAGCCGGGCGGTCACGCCCGGCCGGAAGTTCTCCAACAGGATGTCCGCGGTGTCGACCAGCCGGTAGAACACGGCCTGTCCGCGCTCGTCCTTGAGGTTGACGGCCAGGCTGCGCTTGTTGCGGTTGACCGCCAGGAACGCGGCGGTGTCCTCGCCGGCCATCGGGGCGCCGAGCGATCGGCGCGCCTGGTCGCCGACCGACAGCGGCTCGACCTTGACCACGTCGGCGCCGAAGTCCGCGAGCAGTTGCGCGCAGAACGGCCCCGCCATGACCTGTGTGAGGTCGAGCACCCGCACGGTCTCCAGCGCCATGGTCATCCGCCGCCGCCCACCCTCACAGCGCCGCGGGAGCTTGCAGCCGCCCGCCCTTGAACACCCGCACGACACGCTGGAGCGCCTCCACCGGCGACCGCTCCAAGTCACCGTCGACCGCGACGAAGTCGGCCAGCTTCCCCGGCTCGAGGCTGCCCACGTCGGCCTCACGCCCGCATTGCTGCGCACCCTTCAGCGTGGCGATCTCCAGCACTTCGCCGACCCGGAAGCCGGCGTCGAGCAGCGTTGCCAGCTCTTCGTGCATCGAGGCGTGGTGGGTGTCGCAGCCCGTGGCGATGCGCACGCCCCGTGCCCGGGCCCGCGCCAGCAGCTGCTTGTAGTCGTCGTCGATCTCGCCGAAGCGCCGGCGCATGAACTCGACGACTCCGTCGTTGCGCGCGGCCGCGCGCATGACGCTGGTCGTGGCGACCAGGAAGGTGCCCCGCTCGACCATGGCGTCGAGCTGCGCGTCGTCGAGGTAGGTGCCGTGCTCGATGCTGTCCACGCCGGCATCGATCGCCCACGTGGCCGCCGGCCCGCCGTAGCAGTGCACGCCGATGCGCCGGTCGAGCGCGTGTGCCTCCTTGACCGCCGCCTCGACCTCCTCGGCGGAGGTGCACTCGGCCGCCACGCGCACGCCCGGCGTGGTCACGCCTCCGGTGATGATCATCTTGATCATGTCGGCGCCCGCCTTGACGTTCTGACGGACCGCGCGGCGCACCGCGTCGGGCCCGTCCACCTCCATGCCGAGGAACCAGCCGTGGCCACCGGTCGAGCAGATGGGCACGCCGGACAGCACCGTCCGCGGCCCGGCGATCCAGCCGCGGTCGATCGCGTCGCGCACGTGGACGCCGAGGTTGTGCTTCTCGCCGGCGTTGCGCAGGGTGGTGATGCCCGAGGCGAGCATCGCGCGGGCGTTGGCGGCCGCCTTGAGCGCGCGCAGCTGCGGGTCCTGCTCCGCGGCCGGCGCGCCGTCGCCCATGTTGATGCCGAAGTGGTCGTGCGCGTCGACGAGGCCGGGCATCACGGCGAACTCGCGCAGGTCGACGACCTCGCGTCCCGCGGCCGGTTCCCAGCCTTGCGACACCGCGGCGACGCGGTCGCCGTCGACCGCGACGCTGGCCTCGTGCAGGAACCCGTCGGCGGCGACGCCGGTGAACAGCGACCCGCAGTGGATGAGCTTCATCGGCTACCTCTCATGTCATGCCGAGGGCGTTGGGGAGCCAGAGCGCCACGCCGGGCACGAGCAGCAGCATCACGAGCACGACGATCTCCGTCGCGATCATCGGCAGCACGGCGAGGACGGCACCGGACAGGCGGGCGTCGGCGAGGCTGGCGGAGATGTACAGGTTCACCCCGACCGGCGGATGGACCTGCCCCACCGCCATCGTCAGCGAGTAGAGCACGCCGAACCAGACGAGATCGACGTGGTACTGCTGCAGCGTGGGCAGGAACAGCGGGATGAACACGAACGTGATCGAGACCGGGTCCAGGAACATCCCGGCGATCAGCAGGATCACGCACAGCACGGCCACCACGCCGAGTGAGCCGGTGTTGAGCGAGTTGACCAGGTCGGCAAGCTGGCCGCCCAGTCCCAGCGTCGTGATCACCCACGAGAACAGGCTGGCGCCGATCACGATCGTCATGGCCATGCACGTGACCAGCGCCGCGTCGGTGAAGAAGCTGCGCATCGCCGCGGGCTTGAGCTCCCGGTAGATCAGCAGGCCGACCAGCAGCGAGTAGACGACGACCACGCCCGCCGCCTCGGTCGGCGTGAACACGCCGCCGTAGATGCCGCCCAGGATGATCACCGGCGCCATCAGGCCCCAGAACGCCTCGACGCCGTGCCGGGCGAACACGCGCGGCGTCCGCTTGACCTGCAGCTCGCGCAGCGGTAGCCGACGGACGGCGAAGTAGCTCGCGACGCCGAGCCCGACCGCCACGAGCACCCCGGGGATGATCCCCGCGATGAACAGCTTGCCGATCGACGCCCCGCTGATAGCGCCGTAGAGCACGTAGGCGAGGCTGGGCGGGACGATGATGCCGAGGCTCCCGCCGCACGCGATGAGCGCGGCGATGAACTCCTTCTTGTAGCCCGCCTCGCGCATGGCGGGCGTGAGGATCGCGCCCAGCGCCGCGGTGTCGGCGGTTCCTGAGCCGGAGATCCCGGCGAACAGCACCGCGACGATGATGCTCACGTACGCCATGCCGCCGCGCACGCCGCCAACGATCAGGTTGGCGAAGCTCACCAGGCGCTGCGCGATGCCCGAGCGCTCCATGAGGAAGCCGGCGACGATGAAGAACGGCACGGCCAGCAACGTGTACTTCGACACCGTCGCGTACGCGATGCTGGGGAACGTGTCCAGCGGGGCCAGGTCGTAGATCCAGATCACCAGCAGCGCCGAGCCCGCGAGCGCGAACGCCACCGGGACGTCGAGCAGGATGAGCGCGAAGGCGAGGCCGAATAGGACGACGGTCTCCACGTCACCTCCTCCGGCGCAGCGCGCCGGCCCCAAGCCGCCCGAGCCGCACGAGCGCGACGAGCGCTCCGACCGGCAGCGCGATCGCGACGACCCACTCCGGCCAGCCGAGCGTCGGCGTGCGCTGGTTGAAGGTGATCTCCGAATGGACGGAGGACCCGCCGCGCCACAGCAGCAGCACGAAGAAGCCGGTGAGGGCGATCGGCCCGAGCGGGGCGATCGCCGCCCGCGCGCGCTTCGGCAGCCGCTCGACCAGCGGGGCGAAGCCGATGTGCATGCGGCGCGTGACGGTGAGCCCGGCGCCCAGGAACACCATCCACACGAACAGCATCTCCTGCAGCTCGCCCAGCCAGGGCAGCGACAGGTGGATCCAGTAGCGCGAGACGACGCCGAGGAAGTTCAGGACCACCATCACGAACAGCAGCGCCGCGACGAGGAGCTCGTCGACGGCGGGCCGGCCCTTGGCCTCGTTCATCCGCTGAGCTCGCCCTGCCAGCGCTTGATCAGATCGGCGCCGATCGAGCTGTTGAACTGGGCGTAGACGGGCGCCATCTTCGCCTTGAAGGCGTCGACCTGCTGGGGGCTGAGCTGCACAACCTGCATGCCGTGCCGGCGCAGCTGCTGGATCGCCGACTTGTCCTGCTGGGCGATGAACTGCCGCTCGTCCTGTGCCGCCTCCGACGCGGCCTGGGTCAGGATCTTCTGCGTGTCGGCGTCCAGCTTGTCCCAGGTCTTGGCGCCGACCACGAGGTAGATGAGGTCGAACGAGTAGTTGAGCTGGGTGGCGTACTTCTCCACCTCGTAGAACTTGGTGCTCAGCTTGTAGACGAACGGCAGCTCCTCGCCGTCCACCGTCTTCTGCTGCAGGGCCGGGTAGAGCTCGGCGAAGTCGATGTCGCTCGGCTGCGCCCCCAGGGCGCTCCACGCCTTGGTGAGCACCTCGTTGCCGGGGATGCGGATCTTCAGGTTGGCCACGTCCGCCGGCGTCCTGACCGGGCGCTTGTTGTTGGCCAGCTCGCGGAAGCCGTTGGACGCGATCGCCAGCGGATGCATCCCCTTGGCCTCTAGCCACGGCAGCGTGCTCTTGCCGAGGTCCCCGTCGATCACCTTGTCCGCCGCCGCGTCGCTGGGCACCATCCACGGGAGCTCGACCACCTGGAAGCGCGGCTCGACCGTCGCCAGCGTCCCCGAGGGCAGGATCGAGGCGTCGATCGAGCCCTGCTGGACGAGCTCGATCTCCTTGGACTGGTTGCCGCCGCTGAGCTGCCCGCCGCCGAAGAGCTTGACTTGGACGCGGCCGCCGCTCTTGCTCTCGACCAGCGACTTGAACTTCTCCGCCATGTGGTTCCAGGGGTCGGTGGGCGACGGCGCCGCCTGGAAGCTGAGCTTGATTGTGACCGACTTGCCCCCGCCGCCCGACCCCGAGGATCCGGAGTCACCACCGCAGCCCGCAACGGCGAGTAGCGGTAGGACCGCCAGCAGACCAAGTGACTTCACCGTCGACACGACGCACCTCCGGGGGTAGAGCTCAGAACGGGGCACCTTCGGCCCCGGGTGCTCCCAGGGCTTGGAGCTCGGCTTGCCTGTCGGCGTCGGAGCGCGACAGCACCTGGGGTTCCGCAGCGTCGACGCGCACCGTCTCCTCGAGGTGGAAGCGCTCCCCGCCGTCGACATGGACGATCTCGGCGCTGAGGACCATGCCGGCCTCCAGCACCGCTGCGGAGCTGCTCTCCAGGACCGGCCACTCGTGCGTGCCCAGCCCCAGGCCGTGGCCCACGTGGCCGGCGTCCAGGCGCAGGCCGGCAGCGGCGAAGTCCTCCGCCACGGCGCGGTGGGCGTCGCGTGCGGGCGCGCCGGGCCGTAGCCGGGCGATGTGGCGGTCGAGGATCTCGCGCAGCACGCGGTGCAGCGCCCGCCGCTCGTCGCCGGGCGGGCCGACGCTCACCGTCTTCGCCAGGTCGCTGCACCAGCCGCCGAAGACGCCGCCGAAGTCGACGCGCACCAGTTCGCCCGGCCGCGGCACACGCGGCGACGGCCGCTCGTGCAGGGCCACGCTGCGCGGCCCCGAGCCGAGGGTCAGGAAGGCGATGTTCTCCGCTCCCTCGGCGATGATCGCCTGCTTGAGCGCACGTCCCAGGTCCGCCTCGGTCCAGCCCGGACGGAAGGCGCGGAACGCCGTCCACTGCGCCCGGTCGGTGGCGAGCGCCGCCGCGGCGATCGCGCGGACCTGCTCGGGTGACTTGACGGCGACCGCCGCCGAGAAGATCGCCGACGCGTCCGCGAGCTCGCAGTCCGGCAGTGCGTCCCGCAGCGCCTCCGCGAACGCGGCCGGGACGACGCCGAGCTCCGCCCCGACCGGGCCCGTCAGCTCGCGCTCGCGCAGGACGCCGGCCACGGCCGAAGCGAGTTGCACGAAGCCGCCGTCGTAGTAGACCACCGCGCGCCGCTCCCGCTCCAGCAGCGTCCGCTCGATCGCGTGGGCGAACAGGACGGGCGCTCCTGTCGCGGGAACGAGCACGAGGACCGGCCGATCGGTGATCAGGGCGCGGATCGGGTTGTAGGTACCGGCCAGGTACTGGGCCAGCGGGGGAGACACGGCGAGGGCGACCGGCAGGCCCTTGGTGCCCAGCCCGGAACGCACGCGCTCGAGCATCTGCGCGTCACCCGCCTGGGTCGGCGTCGTCGGTGCGATGGGGGCTTGACCTTGTGCCACGATGCGGTACAGTGTGCCGAAGAACGGAACACGCGGGAGCTATATCAGAGGAGAACGGCGTGGGTCAAGCCATGCAGAGCGTGGTTTCCGCTCTACGGGTGCTGGAGGCCGTCGCGACGCGGCAGCCCGTCGGCGTGAGCGAGCTCGCGCGCGAGCTGGGGCTGCCGAAGAGCTCGGTGCAGCGGTCGCTGCAAACGCTGCACGTCGCCGGCTGGATCCGCCCGGCGAGCACCGAGGTCAAGCGCTGGGTGCTGACCAGCCGGGCGCTGCACGTCGGCCAGAGCGGCGCGGGCGAGTTCGGCCTGCGCGACTGCGCCATCCCCGTCATGGAGAGCTTGCGCCGGGAGAGCTCGGAGACGATCCACCTGATGATCCCCGAAGGCCGCGACGTCGTTCTGATCGAGCGGCTGCCCAGCCCCAACCCGGTCCGCATCGTGATCCCGCTCGGCGGCCGCGCACCGTTGCACGCGTCCTCCAACGGCAAGGCCATCCTGGCGAACCGCCGGCTGGAGACGGTGGAGGCGTTCCTGTCGGGCGGCCTGCCGGGCTACACCGGTGCCACGATCGTCGAACCGGCCGCGCTGCTCGCCGAGCTCTCTGAGATCCGCAACCGCGGGTACGCGGTCAACCGAGGCGAATGGCGCGGGGACATCGCGGCCGTCGCCGCGGCGATCCTGGGCCACGACGGGGAGCCGGTCGCCTCTATCAGCATCTCGGCGCCCGTGACCCGCATGCCGGCGAGAGTGTGGTCGGGATACGGCAGATTGGTCCGCGAGGCCGCGATGGAGATCAGCTCAGCCTTGGGCCATACGGAACCGACGAGCGACGACGAGACGTAACCAGCCGTCGGCGGCCGACCCGTCGCCGGGCGGTCTTGCGACGCTGATTGCTCGAAGTGTCCGCGAGCGGGCCCGGTGCCGAGCCGCCACAGACGCGGTGTACCTCGACGCCTTCGCCCTGCTGACCCACCCGGCCTGGCCGCCGCCGATGACGATGACGTCGTGGTTCATGGGATCAGGACCTCTCTGACGGGGGTGGCGGTGGAGCGTTCGGCGACGTACGGCGGCAGCAGGGCGAGCGCAGAGTCCGCGTCGTCGGCCTCGACGAGCCACCAGATCTCGTGGCCGCCCGAGACGCACGAGCTCTTGGCCTGTTGGCGCCGGAGCGGACTCGTGTGGCCCTTGAAGGCGACGTAGGTCACGCCGCACTCGTGAGGCGCGTGGCGGTTGTGCAGCAGGAACCGCCTCATGCTCCGAACCTCCGCAGGCGCAGCGCGTTGGCGACGACGCTGATGCTGGAGAACGCCATCGCGGCTGAGGCGATCACCGGGTTGAGAAGGCCGATGGCGGCCAGCGGCAGCGCGGCGAGGTTGTAGCCGAACGCCCAGCCGAGGTTCTGCTTGATCGTGCGCAGCGTCGCCCGCGAGAGCCGGATGGCGTCGGCAGCCGCGCGCAGGTCGCCGCTGACGAGCGTCAGGTCGGAGGCCTCGATGGCCACGTCGGTCCCGGTGCCGATGGACAGGCCGAGGTCGGCCTGCGCCAGCGCGGGCGCGTCGTTGACCCCGTCGCCGGCCATGGCCACGACGCGGCCTTCGGCCTGCAGGCGGCGGATCACGTCGGCCTTCTCGGACGGCAGCACCTCGGCGATGACGTCGTCGATGCCGACGTCCGCGGCGACCGCTCGGGCCGTGGTCTCGTTGTCGCCGGTCAGCAGCACCGGGCGCAGCCCGAGCGCCTTGAGCTCGGCGATGGCCTCGGCGGAGGTGGGCTTGACGGTGTCGGCGACGACGAAGACGGCGATGGCCCGGCCGTCACAGCCGGCGGCGATGGCGGTCTGCCCGCGCGCCTCGGCGGCTGCCTTGGCGGCCTGGAGCTCGGCCGGGAGGTGCATCGCCCACTCGGCGAGCAGCGCCGGCCGCCCGGCGACGAGCGCGTGCCCGCCGACGACGCCCTCGACGCCCCGGCCCTCCCGGTTGGAGAACGACTCGACCGCCGGCAGCGGGCCTGCCTGGCCGGCGGCGGCGGCGATCGCCTGCGCGATGGGATGCTCGGAGGCGTCCTCGAGCGCGCCCACCAGGCGCAGCGCCTGCACGGGGTCGACGCCGTCGGCGACCCGCAGGTCGGCGAGGGTCATCTTGCCCGTGGTGACGGTGCCGGTCTTGTCGAGCACGATCGTGTCGATGCGGCGGGTGGACTCGAGGATCTCGGGGCCCTTGATGAGCAGCCCGAGCTGGGCGCCGCGGCCGGTGCCGACCATCAGCGCGGTCGGGGTCGCGAGCCCGAGGGCGCACGGGCAGGCGATGATGAGGACGGCGACCGCCGATGTGAAGGCGAACGACGCGGTCTGGCCGGTGCCCAGCCAGAAGCCGAGGGTGCCGACGGCGATCGCGAACACGATCGGGACGAAGACGCCCGAGACGCGGTCCGCGAGCCGCTGCACCGGGGCCTTGCCGGTCTGTGCCTGCGTGACCAGGCGGGCGATCTGCGCGAGCGCGGTGTCGTTGCCGACCTTGGTCGCCCGGACGACCAGGCGGCCGCC
>JAICUS010000725.1 GCA_025935735.1 Solirubrobacteraceae bacterium
CGTGCTCGACGAGGTGTCCCGCCTGGCCGACCAGCTGATGCCCTTCGCCGACCCCGTGAGGTGACCGCCGTGCTCGACCGGCTCTTCCACATCGCGATCAACTCGACCGACCTCGAGCGCTCGGTGGCGTTCTACAAGCGCCTCGGGTTCCAGGTGCTGTCCGAGCGCGAGGTGCACAACCCCGCGGTCATGCAGGCGTTCGCGGTGCCCACCGCCGACCTGAAGTTCGTCCACCTGCGGCTCGGCGACAGCGAGGACGCCACGGTGCTGGACATCGTCGAGTGGGGCGGCGACGGGACGCTGGACGGCGGCGGTCGCGCGCCGGCTCAGCACGCGCGCGGGATCACCCGGTTCGCCGTGCTCACGCAGGACACCGAGCGCGTGCACCGCGAGCTGGCGGCCGACGGCGTCGAGTTCCTCACCCAGCCGACCACGGTGATGACGCCCGACGGCGGCTGGAAGGTGGCCTTGGCGGTCGACCCGGACGGCGTCGTCGTGCAGATCACCGAGCTGGTGCCCGCGCGGGAGCCGGCGGCGGCGTGAGCGCGATCGCCTGGCAGGCGCTGGCCGACCCGGTGCCGGGGGTGCGCGCCGCGGCCGCGACCGGCGAGCACCTGTCGGCCGCGCGCTACACGCTGGAGCCCGGCGCCGTGGTGCCTGTCCACGCGCACGCCAACGAGGAGTTCGGGATCGTGCTGAGTGGGTCTCTGGAGCTGCGGCACGGCCACCGGGCGCAGGTGCTGCGCGCCGGCGAGGCGTTCCTGCTGGCCGGCGGGCTGGAGCACGGCGCCCGCGCCGGCGACGACGGCTGCGAGCTGGTCGAGTGCTACGCGCCGCCCCGCTGACCGACCTGCGCGTCGAGCGCATCGAGGTCGTGCCGATCCGCGTCCCGCTGGCGCGCCGCTTCTCCGGCAGCCACTACTCGATGGACTCGCGCTGCACGATCGTCACCCGCGTCCACACGTCCGACGGGATCGTCGGCGAGAGCTACAACGGCGACACCGACGCCGAGCAGCCGGCGATCGTGGGCATCGTGCGCGAGGAGATCGCGCCGCTGTTGACAGGCTGTAGCGCGCTGGAGATGGAGCGCTGCTGGGAGGCGATGCTGCCGCCGACCTACGACATCCTGCGCGACCGCTCGCTCGCGCTGCAGGCCATCGCCTGCGTGGACAGCGCGCTGTGGGACGCCGTGGGCAAGGCGCTCGGGCTGCCGCTGTCGGTGCTGTGGGGCGGCTACCGCGACCGGCTGCCGGCGATCTGCATCGGCGGCTACTACTCCGACGACGAGGCCGACGTGGCCCGGCAGATCGAGCGTTACGCCGAGCTGGGGTTCGGCGGCTGCAAGTTCAAGGTGGGCGGCCGCTCGCCGGAGGAGGACGCGCGCCGGATGGCGCTGGCGCGCGCGGCGGCGCCCGAGGGGTTCGTGCTGATGGCGGATGCGAATCAGGGCTACACGCGCGCGGAGGCGCTGCGCTTCGTGCGGCTGACGTCCGATGTGGACCTCCGCTGGTTCGAGGAGCCGGTGCGCTGGCTCAACGACCGCCTGTCGATGCGCGACGTGCGGCTCGCCGCCGGCGTCCCGGTGGCCGCCGGGCAGAGCGAGACCGGGCGCGCCGGGGTCCGCGACCTGATCGTCGACGGCGCCATCGACGTGTGCAACGCGGACGCGAGCTGGATCGGCGGGCCGTCGGAGTGGCGGCGCCTGGCCGCGCTGGCCGCGCTGTACGAGGTCGAGATGGCCCACCACGAGGAGCCCCAGATCTCGGCGCACCTGCTCGCCTCGATCCCGCACGGCACCTACCTGGAGACGTTCGACCCCGAGCGCGACCCGTTCTTCTGGAACCTCATCGCCAACCGGCGCGAGTTCGTGGATGGGTCGTACCTGGTGCCGGACGGGCCGGGGCTGGGGCTCGAGCTCGACTGGGACTACATCGAGCGCCACCGGGCATGACCGGCGTCGCCGTCGCCGTCGCCGGCGTGGGGGAGGCGGACGAGCTCGGCGTCGTGCCGGACAAGACCGCGCTGCAGATGCACGCGGAGGCCGCGTCCAATGCGCTCGAGCACGCCGGGCTGTCGCTGCGCGACGTCGACGGGCTGCTGACCTGCGGCCTGGACTTCATGCCGTCGCTGCTGGTGGCCGAGTACCTCGGGTTGCGGCCGCGGTTCTCCAGCTCGAACTCGATCGGCGGCTCCTCGTTCGTCGCGCACGTCCACGAGGCGGTGCAGGCGATCCGGGCGGGCGCGTGCGAGGTGGCGCTGATCACCCACGGCGAGACCCGGCGCTCGAACCGCAAGCGCGGCGTGCCGACGCGGGTGGCGCACGCCGACCCGTGGCTGCCGGACTGGCAGTGGGAGCGCATCTACGGCGTGATCGCGCCGCCGGCCGCCTACGCGCTGGCCGCGTCGCGGCACATGCACGAGTACGGCACGACGAGCGAGCAGCTCGCCGAGGTCGCGGTCGCCGCGCGGGCGTGGGCTGCACTGAATCCGCGGGCGCTGCACCGCGACCCTCTCTCCGTGCAGGACGTGCTCGGCTCGCCCTGGGTCGCGTACCCGTTCCACCTGCTCGACTGCTGCCTGGTCACCGACGCCGGCGGCGCGGTCGTGCTGACCTCGGTGGAGCGGGTGAAGGGGCTCGGCGGGCCGGTGGTCGAGGTACTC
>JAICUS010000053.1 GCA_025935735.1 Solirubrobacteraceae bacterium
CGGCCAAAGGCAGCCGTGAGGGAAGGCAGGTCGAGCCGCACGTCGGCGACGGCCGTGGCTGCGGTGCTCATACGAGCGTCTCCAGCCCCGCAGCGCGGACCGTGTCCTGGTCCTCGCTGTACTTCAGGACGCTGCCCAGGGTGCGGTCGATGGCGGGCGCGTCCAGCGCGGCGATGCCGAGCAGGTCCAGCGCGGCCAGCCAGTCGATCGCCTCGGCGATCCCCGGCGGCTTCTGCACGTCGCCGGAGCGCATCTTGGCCACGGCGGTGACCACCTGGACGGCCAGTGAATGGGCGGCGGCGGGGACGCGGCGGCGGACGATCTCCAGCTCGCGCTCGGGCGACGGGTAGTCGATCCACTGGTACAGGCAGCGGCGCTTGACCGCGTCGTGCAGGTCGCGCGTGCGGTTGGACGTGAGCACGATGGCCGGCGGCACCTCCGCGCGCACGGTGCCGAGCTCGGGGATCGTCACAGCCGCCTCGGCCAGCAGCTCGAGCAGGAACGCCTCGAAGTCGTCGTCGGCGCGGTCGATCTCGTCGATCAGCAGCACGGCCGGGCGCGGGCCCGGGTGCTCCAGCGCGCGCAGCAGCGGCCGCGAAACCAGGTACTCACGGGAGAACAAGTCCGCCGCCGTGAGCTTCTCGGCGCTCGCCTCGGCCAGCCGGATGGCCAGCAGCTGGCGCGGATAGTTCCACTCGTACAGCGCCTCGGCGGCGTCGATGCCGTCGTAGCACTGCAGGCGGATCAGCGGCGTGTCCAGCGCGCCGGCCAGGGCCTTCGCCGCCTCGGTCTTCCCCACGCCCGCCTCCCCCTCCAGCAGCAGCGGCTGCGGGAGGCGGAGGCTGAGGAACAGCGCCGTGGCCAGGCCCTCGCCGACCAGGTAGTCCTGGCCGGCGAGGCGCTGGGCCAGCGTCTCGACGTCGGGCGCGAGGTGCGACAGCTCGTCCATGGCTACTGCGGCGGCTCGGGGCGCCCCTGCATCGCCGCCCACACCCGCGCGGGCGTGCACGGCATGTCGATGTGCGTGACGCCGAACGGCTCGTGCAGCGCGTCGATCACCGCGGCCACGATGGCCGGCGGGGAGCCGACGTTGGGCGACTCGCCGACGCCCTTGGCGCCCAGCGGGTGGTGCGGGCAGGGCGTGACCGTCGCGCCCAGCTCGAAGTCCGGCGTCTCGAGCGCCGTCGGGATCAGGTAGTCCATGAACGAGCCGTTGAGGCAGTTGCCCTCGGCGTCGAACGTGATGACCTCCATCAGCGCGATGCCGATGCCCTCGGCCAGGCCGCCGTGGATCTGCCCCTCGACGATCATCGGGTTGATCCGCACGCCGCAGTCGTCGACCGCGATGAACCGGCGGACCTTCACGTGCGCGGTCTCGGGGTCGATGTCGACCACCGCGATGTAGGCGCCGTAGGGATAGGTGAGGTTCGGCGGGTCGTAGATGACCTGGGCGTCCAGGCCGCCCTCCATCCCCTCGGGCAGCGCCTCGCCGCTGTAGGCGCGCTTGGTGATGTCGACGATCGACGCGCCCTGGGTCGGGTCGCCCTTGACGAACCAGCGGGCGGGCGGGCCTTTTTCCCAGGCCAGGTCCTCGGGGCGCGTCTCGAGCATCGTCGCGGCGATCGCCCGGGCCTTGTCGCGCACCTTGCGGGACACGACCGCGACGGCCGCGCCGGACACCGGCGTGGAGCGGCTGCCGTAGGTGCCCAGGCCGTAGGGCGACTTGTCGGTGTCGCCGTGGCGGACCTCGACGTCCTCGGGCGGGATGCCCAGCTCCTCGGCCACGATCTGGGCGAACGTCGTCTCGTGGCCCTGGCCCTGGGTCTGGCAGGACAGCGACACGACCGCCTTCCCGGACGGGTGCAGGCGCAGGTCCGCGCCGTCGTTCATGGCCAGCCCGAGGATGTCCATGTGCTTGCGCGGGCCGGCGCCGACGCCCTCGGTGAAGAACGACACGCCGATGCCCATCAGCTCGCCCCGTGCGCGCTTCTCGGCCTGCTCGCGCCGCAGGTCCTCGTAGCCGGCGATGTCCATCGCCACCCGCATCGTCTTGGCGTAGTCGCCCGAGTCGTACGTCCAGCCGGTGGTCGTCTCGTAGGGGAACTGCTCCGGCCCGATGAAGGACCGCATGCGCAGCTCGATCGGGTCGACGCCCATCTCGCGCGCCAGCGCGTCGACCATCCGCTCCACGAGGTAGACCGCCTCGGTGATGCGGAACGAGCAGCGGTAGGCCACACCGCCCGGCGCCTTGTTCGTGTAGACCGCCTTGACCTTCACGTGCGACGCCTGCAGGTCGTAGGAGCCGCAGACGATGTGGAAGAAGCCGGCCGGGAACTTCGTCGGCTG
Organism: Solirubrobacteraceae bacterium; assembly: GCA_025935735.1. The sequence continues at coordinate 2,347 of JAICUS010000053.1, forward strand.
GGCGGTGGAGTCGAACGCGCCGTGGTCCGCGATCGCGTCGACGCGCAGGCCGGTGACCTTGCCGTCCTTGGCGCAGATGTCGGCGTGCATGACGTAGTCGCGGGCGAACCCGGTGGACATGAGGTTCTCGCTGCGGTCCTCGATCCACTTCACCGGCGCGCCGGCCACGATCGAGCCCGCGATCGCGCAGACGTAGCCCGGATACACCGGCACCTTGTTGCCGAAGCCGCCGCCGATGTCGTTGCAGCGGATGCGGATCATGTGCTCGGCCAGCCCGGCGACGTGCGCGTACACCGTGCGGTGGGCGTGCGGCGCCTGGTTGCCGTTGTAGATGTCGAGCTGCCCGGTCTGCGGGTTGAAGTCGGCGATCATCCCGCACGTCTCCAGCGGGGCCGGATGGCAACGCGGGTAGATGATGTCGCGGGTGACGACCGTGTCCGCCTCGGCGAACGCGCGGTCGGTGGCGTCCTCGTCGCCCGCCTCCCAGGTGGGGCTGGCCAGGTTGTCGAGCTGGCCGTCCTTGTCGTCGCGGATGAGCGGCGCGTCGGGGTCGAGCGCCCTGCGGGCGTTGACCACCGCAGGCAGCGGCTCGTAGTCGACGTCGATCAGCGCGAGCGCGTCGCGGGCCGAGTACTCGTCGGTGGCGATCACGCACGCCACCTCCTGGCCCTGGAAGCGCACCTTGTCGCCGGCCAGCACGGCCTGGGTGTCATAGGAGATCGTGGGCATCCACGCCAGCCCGAGCGTCTCCAGGTCCTTGGCCGTGATCACCGCGGCGACGTTGGGCGCGGCCAGCGCCGCGGACGTGTCGATCGAGTTGATCTTCGCGTGGGCGAACGGCGAGCGCAGGATCGCCGCGTGCAGCATCCCGGGCAGCCGGATGTCGTCCAGGTAGGTGCCCTGGCCGCGGATGAAGCGGGCGTCCTCCTTGCGCTTCAGGCGCCCGAAGCCGATCGGCCGGTCCTCGATCGCGGTCATGCCCGCGCCTCCTGATGCTCCGCCGCCCACCTGACGGCGGCGACGATGTTCTTGTAGCCCGTGCAGCGGCAGATCTGCCCGGAGATCGCCATCCGGATCTCCTCCTCGGACGGATTGGGGTTCTCGTCCAGCAGCGCCCGCGCGGTCATCAGCATCCCGGGCGTGCAGAACCCGCAGTGCAGCGCGTGGCACTCGTGGAAGCCCTGCTGGATCGGGTCCAGGACGCCGTCGACCTCGAGCGACTCGACCGTGCGGATCTCGTGGCCCTCGCACATGGCCGCGAGCGCGGTGCACGACTTCAGCGGCCGGCCGTCCATCTGCACGACGCAGGCGCCGCAGTTGGACGTGTCGCAGCCCCAGTGCGTGCCGGTCAGCCCCGGCGTGTCGCGGATGAAGTGGATGAGCAGCGTGCGCGGCTCGCATTCGCGCGTCTCGCATTTGCCGTTGATGGTGATCGAGATCTGCATCAGGCCTCCTGCCTCAGGGCGCGGGCGGCGGCCTTGCGCAGCGCCCGCTTGGTCAGCACGCCGGTCAGGTGGCGCTTGTAGTCCACCGGGCCGCGGCCGTCGGCCATCGGCGAGCAGTCCTCGGCGGCGATCGCCCCGCACTGCTCGAACAGCTCGTCGCCCGGCCGCTGCCCGCGCAGCAGCTCCTCGGCGCGCGGCAGCTCGAGCGTGGTCAGCCCCACCGAGCTCAGCCCGATGCCGGCGTCGGCGATCGTGTCGCCGTCCAGCCACAGCGCGGCCGACGCGGCGGCGATCGCCCAGTCGCCCGCGCGGCGCTCGACCTTCTCGTGCGCGCTGCCCGCGCCGGCCTTCAGCGGCAGCCGGACCTCGGTGAGGATCTCCCCCGCCCCGACCGCGGTGGTCCACGGGCCGAGGTGGAACTCGCTCATCGCCACGGTGCGCGATCCGCCCTCGCCCTGGATGACCACCTTGGCCTTCAGCGCGGTGCACACGGCCGAGAGGTCCTCGCCGGCGTCGGCCTGGCAGAGCGAGCCCCCGATCGTGCCGCGGTTGCGCACCACCGGGTCGGCGATCACCAGCTCGGCGTCGCGGAAGATCGGGAAGCGCTCGCCGAGCAGCTCGGACTCCAGCAGCTCGACGTGGCGGGTGAGCGCGCCGATCGCCACCTCGTCGCCCTCCTCGCGGATGTAGGCGAGGTCGAGGTCGTTGATGTCCACCAGCGCGGACGGCGCCGCCAGGCGCAGCTTCATCATCGGGATCAGGCTGTGGCCGCCGGCGACGAGCCGCGCCTCGCCGCCGAGCCGCTTGAGCGCGGCGATGGCGCCGTCGACGCTCGTCGCCCGCTCGTAGTCAAACGGCGCTGGGGTCTGCATCGGGCTCCTCGTACTGGATGGGTGCGTTGGTGCCGATGACCGGCGAGCGCGACGGCCGCGCCCCGGGGTAAAGCGCGCGGGCGGCCAGGCTCCCGCCGGCGACGTTGCGCAGCACCGGGCCGCCGGCCGGGCTGGCGGCGGCGATCGGCGCCTCGCGGCCCAGCCGGGCGAGCGTCAGCGTGCCGCGGGTGTAGACCTCGCCGATCCGCGGCGCGCGGATGCTCTTGGACTCCGGGAAGTTGCGCAGCCCCTCGGCGGCCGCGCCGGGATACAGGCCCTCGAGCAGGCCGACCGCGTCGGCCATCCCGGCCTTCTTGACCAGCAGGCCCTCGAGCGCGTCGACCGCGGCATCGAGATTGTGATTGATGTTGTTCACGATCCCGTTCACGGGATCCGTTTTGTGAACGATCTCGGTAACAGCCGCGATCGTGTCGTCGAGACCGTTCGCGATCTGGCGCAGCGCGGCGATCACGGAGACGAGGTAGTAGACGAGCGCGAGCACGATCAGCACGACCGTGATCAGCAGCAGGACGGCGGGGCCGGACATCACGCGTCGTCCACGATCGTGTCGAGCGAGCCGCCGTAGTTCGCGACGAGCTCGACGGTCCTGACCACCTGGTCCTGCGTGGTCAGCAGCAGCGGCGCGGCGTCCAGGTCGCGCGAGCCGGCGCGGGCGGCCGCCTTGATGCGGTCGATCGCCCCGGCGCTGTCGCGCGCGGCGCTCAGCACGTCGCGCAGCAGCACGACCACGATCGGCACGACCACGAGCAGCAGCACGAGGTCGAGGATCCACCACAGCGTCATGACGACGGCCTCCTCTCGGCCACCACCGCGGCCTTGGCGGCGATCCCCGGCAGCGCGGACAGGATCGTGTCGAACTGCGCGTTGATCGCCTTGACGGCGGGCTCCAGCGGGCGCAGGTGCTCGCACTCGACGCCCTCCAGCGCGCCGGCCAGCGTGCCGAGCCCGGTGGCGATGCGGCGCAGCCCGCGCCGCACCTCGATCAGCGCGACGGCGAGCACGGCGATGACGACGACGGCGAGCGCGACGCTCAATGCGGCGTGGCCACTCATGCCGGGACAACTCCGTAGCCGTCGGTGAGCGCGTTCATGTAGCCGTCCTGCACGACCGCCTCCTCGACGATCTTCCCCAGCACCGGCGCGGTGGCCTCGAGCTGGGGGATGTTGGACGTGTTGGCCGCGACCTCGCCGGCGACCGCCAGCAGGCCGTCGACGGAGTGCTCGATGTCGCGCACGGCGCGGATGAGCATCAGCAGCAGCGCGGCGACGATCAGCGCCGCGATCAGCCCCACGATGAGGGCGGCGTCCCAGGCGCTCACTTGCCCACCGCCACCTTGCGCAGCGCCCGGGCCGAGCGCAGGATGCGCACGCCGTTGTCGTTGATCCGGGCGACGCCCGGCAGGGCGTCGGTCTGCGCCTTCACGACGCCGACGCCCTCCACGGCCGTGCGCGCCTGCTTGGCGATCCGCTGGGCCAGCACGACGATCGCGATGACGATCGCCGCGGCCACCAGGACCACCGCGATCCCCAGCACGAACCCCGCGGTCCAGCCCGCGGAGGAGGCCAAAACGGTTGGCATGGTCACCTTCCCTCCTGTTCCACTGCTCGCTCCGTGGCGCGCGCCAGGGCGCGCTCCGTGAGGACGCCGACGACGTGCCGCTTGTACTCCGCCGAGCCGCGCTGGTCCGACACCGGCTCGCAGGTCTCCGAGGCGATCCGGCCGGCCTCGGCGAACCGCTCTCGTGAGGGCGCCCGGCCGGCGAGCGCCGCCTCGGCCGCGTGGGACGTGATCTCCCCGCCGGCCGCCACGAGCGCGAGCCCGGCGCGGGCGATCGTCCCGTCGCGCTCCAGCTCCACCGACGCGCCCGCGGCCACGACGGCCCAGTCCCCCACGCGGCGCCCGACCTTCTCGTAGGCGCTGCCGGCGCGCTCGCGCAGCGGCACCCGGATCTCGGTCAGCATCTCCCCCGGTCCGACCGCGGTCTCGTACGGCCCCCGGTGGAACTCGTGCATGTCCACGACGCGCTCGCCCTCGCGGCCGCGGATGACCATCCGCGCGCCGACCGCCGCGCACACCGCGGAGAGGTCCTCCGAGGGGTCGGCCTGGCAGAGCGCGCCGCCGATCGTGCCGCGATTGCGGACCACCGGGTCGGCGATCACCTGCTCGGCGTCGGTGAAGATGGCCAGCCGCTCGCCCAGCAGCGGCGACTCCAGCAGCGCGCGGTGCCGGGTCATGGCCCCGATACGCACGCGGTCGCCGCCGCGCTCGACGTAGCCCAGCTCGCCGGCCAGCGGGTCGATGTCGACCAGGTAGGAGGGGGTGGCCAGCCGGAGCTTCATCATCGGCAGCAGCGAGTGGCCGCCGGCCAGCAGCCGTGCCTCCGGCCCCAGCTCGTCCAGCAGCGCGAGCGCGTGCTCGACGCTCGTCGCGCGCTCGTAACCGAACGGTGCTGGTACCTGCAGGTCACCCTCCTGGATCTCCTCGACACACACCTTGCCGGTGCGACGGGGACACTGTCAAACGAAGATAAGCGATCGCTTAGGTGTCGCCGAGGGCGATCGTGTGGTGCTCGCCGGGGACGGCGATCCGCACGTCGAGCGTCTGCTGGGCCCCGCGGGCCTCCAAGAAGGCCGCGAGGCGCTCCTGCAGGCCCGGCTTGCCGTCGCCGGCCTGCTTGCCGTAGGTCAGCCAGAGCGTCCAAGGGTCGTGGTCCGCGAGCCGCGAGTCGCACAGCAGCCGCAGGGTCTCGTCCTCCGGGTTGCCGTCGCGCCCGTTGGCGGAGATCACGTAGTGGCGGGCGCGCACGCGGGCGAAGAACGCCGCGTCGACGTTGCGGCTGCTGCCGTGGTGCGGGAGCTTGAGCACGTCGACGGTCAGCGGCGCGGCGGCGGTCAGCACCCCTTCGCCCTCCAGCCCGGCGACGATGTCGTCCGAGCGGGCGTCGCCGGTCAGCAGCAGCGTCCGCTCGCTCGCGCGCGCGAGGACCACGATGCTCGACAGGTTGTAGACCGAGCGGTCGACGTTGGCCGCCTCGTGCGCGGGATGGCGCGCCTCCCAGGCCACCCACTTCGCCTGCAGGTTGTCGAGCTCCGGCTTGTCCGGCGAGAGCACCGTGAACGTCAGGCCGGGCGCGATCTGGACCGTCGCGCCCGCGCCGCCGCGCTGGATGAGGCCGCCGCCGAAGCTCGCGTTGCGGGCGACGCCGAGGTCGCTCGCGTCCCGGTTGAGCGCGATGCCGTTCTTGATGCTCGTGGCGATCGCCTTGGATTCCCCGCCCGGCGCGGTGGCGACGAGCTGGTCCAGCGCGGCGCCCTTGACGTCGCCCGCACCCGCCGCCGGGCTCGCGCCCGTGAGCGCGCCGAACGCGTTGAGCCACAGCTCCCCGGCCCGCCACTCGGGCGGCCCGAGCTCGTTCTCCCGGCGGTCGACCGCCTCGGCGAACATCTCCGCCAGGCCGCAGATGTGGTCGTCGTCGATGTGGCTGACCATGACGGTCTGCAGGAACAGCGGCTGCGGGCGCGCCGCCATCAGCGCCTGCAGGTAGGGCTTCAGCGTCGCCTCGTAGACGCCCGGCGGGCCGCCGTCGATGAGCACGACGTCGTCGCCGTGGTGCAGCACCAGGCAGTCGCCCTGCTCGGCGCGCAGCACGTCGAGGGAGAGCGCGGCCACCGGCTACACCGACTGGATCGCGCGCAGGATGTCGAGCATGCCGTGCCCCTGGTAGTGGCGCTCGCGGCCGAGGTCGGTCGCCGAGTCGCACAACACGCGCTTGACCTCGGCGGGCTGCCCCACCAGCTCGCGGTGGCGGCCCATCAGCAGCGCGGCCGCGCCGGACACGTGCGGCGCCGCCATGCTCGTGCCGTCCATGCGCGCCGACTTCTCCCCGGGCACGGGCGCGGTGATCTTCTCCCCCGGGGCCACGAGGTCGGGCTTGGCCCGCCCGTCCCCCGTCGGCCCGCGGCTGGAGAAGTAGGAGATGCCGTAGGTGTGCGGCTTGATGCGGTGCGTCGAGCCGACCGTGATCGCCACGTCCGTGTTGCCCGGGTCGCTGATGGAGACGGTGCGGTAGCCCTCGGTCGTCTGCGCCTGGTAGGTGAACTCGGCCCGGCCCTCGTTGCCCGCCGCGGCCACGACGACCACGCCGGCGTTGTGGACGCGCTCGGCCTCCAGGCAGACCGGGCTGCGGCCGCAGGCCGAGTTGCGCACGTCGTGGTCGAGCGAGAACGACAGATTGACGCCGTGGATGACCGTGCCGCCGCTCTGCGAGTTGCGCCAGCGCACGAACGACAGCGCCGCCAGCACGCCGAACTCGTCGCCGGCGCCGGTGTCGTCGAGCACGCGCAGGTCGTAGAGCGTCAGCCCGGGGCAGATCCCCGCGAGCGGATGGGTGGGCTCGCCGCGGTCGCCCGGGCGCCAGTCGCCGGCGATCGTCCCCGCCACGTGCGTGCCGTGCGGGTCCACCGGCGCCCGGTAGCCGGCGTCGTGGGCGATCCGGATCAGCGGCTCATAGAGGCTCCAGTCGATCGCGAGCCCGTCGCTGAGCGCGTCCTGCATCGCCTGCTGCTTGGCCCCGCCTCCCGCCTGCCCGGCGAGCATCTTGGCGATCTGGTCGCGCAGGCCGGTGAAGTCGTAGCTGACGCGCACGGTCGTCTGGGCGGTGAAGTCGGTGGCCAGCGGGGGCAGCGTGTCCCCCTCGCCGCGGACCTGGAAGGCCGGATGCGTGGCGTCGATGCCCGAGTCGAGCACCGCCCAGGCCAGGCCCTCGATGTTGGGCGGGAACACGCGGCTGGCGGCGTCGGCCTTCACCGCCTCCCGCGAGCGCCACAGGGTCGCCCGCACGGGGCGGTTGAGGCTCACCGACCACAGCGGCCGCTCCTCGGGCAGATCGGCGTCGGCCGGCCGGTGGAGCTCCGCCAGCACGCGCCTGGTCAGCCGCCGCAGCGTCTCGTGGTCCTGCGCGCGCAGCTCCTCGGCCGAGGCGTCGGTGAGCAGGGCCGCGGCGATGCGCAGCCACCACGCGAGCTCCTCGTCGGGCGGCGGGACCGGGTGCGGCTCGGCGCCGGGGTCGGGCGCGAGCGTCGAGCCCTCGGCGAAGTGCCGCAGGTGGGCGAACACCGAGCCGTGTGTCGGCCGGCTCAGGTCGCGCCACCAGCCCGACAGCGGCAGCACGTCGCGCAGCAGCTCGCGCAGCGTCAGCTGGACGGCGACGTACTCGCCCGCGTAGGCCATCCGGTGCTCGGTCTCCACGCCGCCGAGCCGCTCGCGGACGGCCCGGGCGAGCCGGCCGGCGGGCGTGCGGCGGTGGGGCTCGAGCAGGAGGTCCTGCCGCGTGTCCGGTCCGTTCTCGTAGTAGCGCAGCCAGACGTCGGCGAACACCGGCGAGTCCTGCGTGAACCGGCGGCGCTGGGCCGACTCCAGCAGCAGCGTCTCGAACTCGGGGCGCGCGAGCGGCACGGCGGCTCACCCCACCCCGCGCGTGGGGTACGGGAAGCCGGCCGGCGCCGGCAGCGTACGGTCGACATGGGTGCGCATGCCGGCGTCGCACACCGCGTAGCCCCAGTTGATCAGCTGCTCCTGGCGCTCGTCGGGCAGGCGCTCGAGCCGCGTCTTGGTGGCGGCGAGCGCCAGCGTCTTCTCCGCCGGGCAGGGCAGCGCGCCGCCGGGCGGGTCGTACCCGGCGACGTCGGTGCGGATCCCCCAGTAGACGCCCTTGCGGGCCTGGGCCTTGAAGCCCTCGATCGCCTGCAGCTTGCGCAGGCTGCGCACCTGGTTGTCGATCAGCGCGTTGATCCGCAGGCCGTGGCGCGCCCAGTCGGAGGGCACGTCCCCCTCGGGCTGCATGTGCCCGCCGCCGTCGCTGATCAGGATCGTCTCGCAGCGCTTCCACGCCGTCTCGAGCCCGAGGTTGTCGTAGACCCCGCCGTCCGAGAGCACCGGGTTGGTGGTGAACGGCGCGCGGAACAACGTCCCGCGGCCGTCCGGCGAGTAGCCGGCCTCGTCGACCGTCAGTCGGACCGGCGAGAGCATCGGCGGGAAGGCGGAAGACGCGCCGACCGCCACCGCGAGCTCGACGTCCGGCTTGGGGTACAGGCCGACCTGATAGTCGGCCATGTACGGCTTCGAGAAGCGCCACAGGCTGCCGGTCTGGACGTTGGTGGCGTTCAGGACGAAGCGCGGGCGGTCCGGGAGCTGCTGCAGCGTGGCGGTGCCGAACAGGTGCTTGCGATACGCGTCCGCCACCTTCTCCGCGACCGTCTTCTTCGGCTGCAGGATGCCGCCGAGGATCGAGCCCGCGTCGATGGTCGTCGACGCCAGCCGCCGCAGCGGCGCCACGAGCTCGCCGGCGAACGCCTGGGCGATCCCACCGCCGTCGAACCGCAGCCGGTCCCAGTGCTGCCCCAGCGTGGCCGCGGTGATCGAGCCGCCGGACACGCTCGACACCCGGTCGAGCTTGGGCAGGTAGCCGAGCTCGTTGAGCCGCCACAGCGCGCCGGCGTGGAAGAGCATCGCCCGGTAGCCGCCGCCGGACAGGCACAGCGCCACGCCCGGCTCCAGCTTGTCCGTGCCGCCCGGCGTGACGGGGGACGCGTGTTCGGGCAACTCGGTCATCGCCGCTCTGGGAGACCGTAATGCGGAGCGCGCGGTCGCTGGGAAAACTTTGCGGAGTAGGGTCGGGCAGGTGACGCTCGCGCAGCTGCAGTCCTTCGTGCTCGTGGCCCGGCTCGGGTCGGTCAAGGCGGCCGCGGCCGAGCTGCAGGTCACCGAGCCGGCGGTGTCGGTGGCCGTGGCGGCGCTGCGCAAGGAGCTGGGCGACGACCTGTTCCGGCGCGAGGGGCGGGGGATCGCGCTGACGGCGGGCGGGCGGCGGCTGGCGGCGCTGGCGGGCGAGATCCTGTCGCTGGCCGAGCAGGCGCGGCGCTCCGTGGCCGACTCCGGGCGGCGCGTCCAGGTGGCCGCGACCGGCCTGGCCGCCGAGCACGTCGGCCCGCTGCTCGACGCGTTCGCCGCCCGCGAGGAGGGCGTGGAGCTGACCGTGGAGACGCTGCCGGGCGCGAAGTTCGCCGAGGCGCTCGAGCACCGGCGCGCCGACATCGCGCTCGGGCCGGACCCCGGCCCGGTGGCCACGATCGCCGCCGCGCCGTTCCTGCGCTGCCGGCTGGTGGTGGCGGCGGCGCCCGGTCACCCGCTGGCCGGCGCCCAGGCGATCGCCCCGGCGCAGCTGGAGCGCGAGCGCTGGCTCTCCGGCCCGCTGGACCCGGCCACCGGTACCGGGCTCTTCCTCGCGCGCCACGGCCTGGCGCCGGAGGTCGCGGCCTGCGACAGCGGCGCGGCGGCCCTGGACGCTGCCGCGGCCGGCGAGGGCGTCGTGCTGGCGCTCGCCCACGAGCTGCGCGGCCGCGAGCTCGCGCGGCTCGACGTCCGCGGCACGCCGGTGGTGGAGCTCTGGCACGCCAGCACGCTCGGGCTCGGCCGCGCGCTGCCGGCGGCGCTCGCGCTGCAGCGCTTCGCCACGACGCCGGAGGCCACGCAGGCCGTGGCGTCCCGCCGCCCCGCCACGGGCGCGCGGCGCGGGGTCCACGTCACGCTCTGGCGCTCGATGGCCGAGCGCCGGTACTAGGCTGCCCGCCCCATGAGGGGCATCGTTCTCGCCGGCGGCTCAGGTACGCGGCTCTACCCGATCACCAAGGCGATCTCCAAGCAGATCATGCCGGTGTACGACAAGCCGATGATCTACTACCCCCTGTCGACGCTGATGCAGGCGGGGATCCGGGAGATCCTGCTGATCACCACCCCCCTCGACCAGGACCAGTTCCGGAGGCTGCTCGGCGACGGCTCGCAGTGGGGGTGCCGCTTCGTCTACGCGGTGCAGGAGGAGCCGCGCGGGCTGGCCGACGCGTTCCGCGTCGGCGCGGAGTTCATCGGCGACGAGTCGGTCGCGATGGTGCTCGGCGACAACATCTTCTACGGCTACGGCCTGGGCCGGCAGCTCAAGGGCCTGAGCGAGCCGGACGGGGGCGCGGTGTTCGCGTACCACGTCGCCGATCCCGAGCGCTACGGCGTGGTCGAGTTCGACGCCGAGATGCGGGCCGTTTCGATCGAGGAGAAGCCGGAGCGCCCGCGCTCCAACTACGCGGTGGTCGGCCTCTACTTCTACGACAACGAGGTCGTGTCGATCGCGCGAGATCTGAAGCCCAGCCCGCGCGGCGAGCTCGAGATCACCGACGTCAACCGCGAGTACCTGCGCCGCGGCAAGCTGCGCGTCGGCGTCCTCGGCCGCGGCACCGCGTGGCTGGACACCGGCACGTTCACCTCGCTCATGCAGGCCGCCGAGTTCGTGCGGGTGATCGAGGAGCGCCAGGGCTTCCAGATCGGCTCCCCGGAGGAGGTGGCCTGGCGCGAGGGCTTCATCGGCGACGCGGAGCTCCGGGCGCTCGCCGAGCCGCTGGCGAAGAGCGGCTACGGCGAGCAGTTGCTGTCGCTGCTCGACGGCTGAGGGTGCTCGGCCGCCCAGCGGACCGAGCGCACGATCGTCGCGTAGCCGGTGCAGCGGCAGATCTGGCCGGAGATCGCCGTGCGGATCTCCTCGTCAGTGGGGTCGGGGTTGCGGTCCAGCAGCGCCCGCGCGGTGAGCATCATCCCCGGCGTGCAGAACCCGCACTGCAGGCCGTGCTCCTCGTGGAAGCCCTGCTGGACCGGGTCGAGCACGCCGTCGCGCTCGAGGCCCTCGACCGTGGTGATCTCGTAGCGCTCGGCGGTCGCGGCGAGCACCGTGCACGACTTCACCGGCTCGCCGTCCATCAGCACGACGCAGGTTCCGCAGTTGGACGTGTCGCAGCCCCAGTGCGTCCCGGTCAGGCCCAGCGTGTCGCGCAGGAAGTGCACGAGCAGCAGCCGCGGCTCGACCTCGCGCGTCTGGGGCACGCCGTTGACCGACACGGTGATCTGCATCAAAGCCTGAGTGTGAACGTTCGCCGCACGCTCACGCCGGCGAACGTGGCCCGGCCGGTCAGCTCGATCCGCCTCGCGTGGCGCAGCAGCCGCCGCCCGGCCCGGGTGAGGCGGATGTGCGCCGTCCGCGTGCCGGGCCGGGTCAACGTGGCGTGGCCGGACGCGACGAGCGTGCGGCCGTGCAGCCAGCGGATCGTCAGCCGGCCGGCGACCGGCGTCGTGAAGCGCAGCGCGTAGGCGCCCCGCGCCCGCAGGCGGCCGATGCGCGCCGCCTTGCCAGAGGGCGTGAGCGCGCGGCGCAGCGCCGCGGTCGAGATTCGCTTCGCCTTCGGCTTCGCCGGTGCCGGGGTCGCCGCCGGCGGCGGCCCGGGCGTCGCTGTCGGGGTCGGGATCGGGATCGGCGTGACGGCCGGCGGCGCGGTGTCGCGGGGCAGGACCGCGAATGGCCCCGTGGCGCGGCCGCCCAGCTCGGTGAACGCTCCGCCGACGTACACCGCGTGCGGGGACGCGGCCAGCGCGAGCACGGGGCCCGCGCCGCTGAAGACCGGCGTCGCATGGCCGGCCGCATCGATCGCGGCGAGGCCCAGCAGGCCGCCGGCGAACACCGTCGAGCCGTCGACCGCCAGCGGGCCGCCCGGGCCGCCGCTCCCGTCGGGCAGCCACGAGGTCGGCGCTCCGGTCACCGCGTCGAGCTGCGCCAGCCCGCCGCGGTCGAGGCCGCCGATCTGGCCGAGCGTCCCCGCCGCGTAGACCACGCCGCCGGCCGCCACCAGGCTCTGCACGCCGAAGGGCGCGTTGAGCGATCCGTCCGGGTTCCAGCCGGTGACCGCCCCGGTGCCCGCGTCGAGCGCGGCGAAGTGGTGGCGCTCGACGCCGCCGAGCGAGGTGAACGGCCCGCCGGCGTACACGACCGAGCCGGCGGCGGCGAGCGCGGTCACCGCGCCGCCCTGCGCGTCCGCGCTCCAGGGCGCGAGCGCGCCGGTTCCGGCGTCGACGCCCGCCAGCCCGGCCCGTGCCGCGCCGTCGACCGCAGTGAAGTTGCCGCCGAGCACCACCGACGAGCCGGTGGCGGCCAGCGCGAACACCGACCCGCCGGTCGCCGCCGGCTGCCAGGCGCGCACCGCGCCCGTCGCCGTGTCGACCGCCGCCAGGCCGGCGCGGGCCGCGCCGCCGACCGCCGTGAAGTCGCCGGCGGCGTAGAGCGTGGAGCCGCCGAGCGCCAGCGCCGCGATGTCGCCGAACTGCGTCATCTCCGGGTCGGGGTGCCAGCTCGTGTCGAGCGTGCCGTCCGGGCGGAGCTTCGCCAGCCCGCCGACGCGGGCCAGCGGCGGTCCGGCGCCCGCGAAGCCGCCGGCCACCGCCACGCGCCCGCCGCCGACGGCCAGCGACGACACGTCGCCGTTGGGCTCCGGATCCCAGGCGGTCGCGTCGCCCGTCGCGGCGTCGAGGGCAGCCACGTTGGTGCGGTCGCGGCCGCCGGCCGACGAGAAGCCGCCGCCGACGTAGACCACGGAGCCCGACACGGCGACCGCGCCGATGAACGCGGTGTCCAGCCGCGCGTCCCACGCCGTGGCGGCGCCGGTCGCGCTGAGCGCGGCCACGCCGTTGCGGGCCGCGCCGCCGATGTGGTGGAACCAGCCGCCGGCGTAGACGGTCCCGTCCGCCACCGCCAGCGCCAGGACGTAGTCGTCCGGCTGCGGGCTCCAGGCCGTCGGCGCCCCGGTGGTCGCGTCGACCGCCCCGAGGTTGCGCCGCGCCTGTCCGCCGATGGTCGCGAAGTTCCCGCCCGCGTACACCGTCGAGCCCGACACCTCCAGGGCGTCGACGCCGAAGCCGTCGACGTCCGGGTCGAAGGCCGTGAGCGCGCCGGTGGCGGCGTCGACCGCGGCGAGGTCGTGGCGCGGCTGCCCGGCCCACTGCGCGAAGTCGCCGCCGGCGTAGACCGTGGATCCGGCGACCGCCAGCGAGAAGACCGGCCCGTCGGGCGCGCCGGGATCCCAGGCCGTGGCCCGCCCGCTGCCGGCGTCGAGCGCGGCCAGTCCGGAACGCGCCGCGCCGCCGATGTGCGTGAACGGGCCGCTCGCATAGACGGTCGAGCCCGCGACGACCAGGCTGGAGACGGGGCCGTCAGGCGCGGGGTCGAACGCGGGGTCCGCGGCGCCGCCGGCCGTGACGTGCAGCATCCCGGAGGTCTGGGTGAACGCGGTGGCGTGGGTCCACGCGAGGTACCAGCCGCCGTGGCCGTCCGCGGCAACCGCGGTCACCGCGCCGTCGACCGCCCGCAGCGGCTGTGCTGTGCCGTCGCCGTCCGCGCCGGTGGTGAACAGCCCGGCGAGGGGCGCCTGCTCGCGCGTGAACGTGCCGCCGGCGAACACGGCGCCCGTGGCGGGGTCGCGCACCAGCTCGGACACGCGGCCGTCGAACGTCCAGGTCCCGGGCGCGAGATCCGCGGACGCGCGGGCGGCGCCTGCCGCCAGCAGCGCGCACGAGACCATCCCGATCGCGCCGCAGCGGCGCGCTGTGCTCAGACCCATCCCTGGCTCCCTCCCGGACGAAAAGGCGCGCAATGCCTATCGCGCCGCTCCGAATAAGTCAAGCAAGCCTTACTGGAGGACCTGCTCGCGCAGCCGGTACTTGAGAATCTTGCCGGACGGGTTGCGGGGGATCGGCGCGAGCACGAGCCGGTGGGGTGCTTTGTAGTCGGCCAGCCGCGGCGCGCAGTGCTCCCGGATGGCCGCGAGCGTCAACCCGGCGCCGGGGCGCTCGTCGACCACCGCGACGATGCTCTCGCCGTAGAGCTCGTGCGGGGCGGAGACGACGGCGCAGTCGAGCACGTCCGGGTGGGCCAGGAGGGCGTTCTCCACCTCGATCGAGTACACGTTCATCCCGCCGGTGATGATCATGTCCTTCTTGCGGTCGACGAGCGTGATGTAGCCCTCGTCGTCGATCCGCGCGACGTCGCCGGTGTAGAGCCACCCGTCCTCCCGCAGCGTCTCGGCCGTGGCGTCCGGGCGGTTCCAGTAGCGCTTCATCACGGTCTCGCCGCGCAGGATCAGCTCGCCGGTCTCGTCCGGGCCGACGTCGCGCCCGTCGTCGTCCACCACGCGCACCTCGGTGTTCGGGATCGCCTTGCCGCCGGCGCCGGGCTTGCGCAGCAGGTCCCGCGGCTGCAGGTAGATGCCGCCGGGGCCGGCCTCCGTGAGCCCGCACAGGTTGTAGAGCTCCACGCCCGGCAGCGCGGCGACCAGGCGCTCGATCACCGCCGGCGCCATCGGCGCGGCGCCGAACATGCCGATCCGCCAGGCGCTCAGGTCGCGCTCGGCCAGCGACGGCTCGCGCAGCAGCAGCTGGTACATCGTCGGCACGCCGAAGAAGGTGGCGATCCGCTCGCGCTCGAGCAGCTCGAGCGTCTGCGCCGGCTCGAAGACGCCCGGGTCGAGGTGCGTGCAGCCCAGCGTCGTGCCCGTGTTGTGTAACAGGTTGAGCTCGGCCGAGTGGTAGAAGGGCGCGACGTGGAGCAC
>JAICUS010000802.1 GCA_025935735.1 Solirubrobacteraceae bacterium
CACGATCAGCACGGCGAGCCACAGCGCCAGGAAGCTGTCGAGCACGACGATCAGCAGCGCGGTCAGCGCGCCGAGCATCAGCAGCGCGGCCACGGCCGCGCCGGCCATCATCCCGGCGCCCTTGCCGGCCAGCTTGCCCTTTTCGGTGACCTCCGCCTGGGCCAGCTTGATCTCCTGGCGCACGAGCGTGGAGGTCTGGCTCGCCAGGTCCTTGACCAGCTCGCCGACGCCGCGGTCGCGCGGGTCGGCGTGCGCGCCGCCGTTGACGGGCTCCTGCGCGGCCATGCCCGCTAGACCAGCCCGGGGCCGGGCGGCGGCATGGTGACGTCGCGCGGGAGCGGCGCGGGCGGCGGCGCGACGTCCTGTGTGCGCGCGGGCAGGCGGCCCGAGCTCTCGTAGCCCGCCTGGTAGCGGCGGCTGCTCGACGCCTTCAGGAAGCGCGAGGCCGCGAAGCCCAGCGCGAGCCCGCCGGCGATGACCGCCCAGGGCCGCTGGCGGCCGAAGTCCTCCAGGTCGCGCAGGATCGTGTCGCCGTCGGCGCGCGTGAGGTAGCCGCCGAGCCGCTCGGCCCGCTCGGCCGCCTGGTCGGCCAGCTTCGCCGGCTGGTCCTTGCCCTGGCGGCGCAGCTCGGCGCCGACGCTGCGGACGTCCTGCGCCACGCCGGACACGCGCTCGCCGGCCTCGCTCGAGCGCTGGTCGACCTGGTCGCGCAGCCGGCCCTTGGCCTGGCCGGCCGCCTGCTGCGCGGTCTCCTTGGCCTGCTGCGCGGCCGAGCCCTCAGACCCGCCGCTGCTCGTCGATGGCCCGTTGGCCGTCGCCGTCTCGAATGTGCTCACCGCATCCTCCAGTTTTGGACTGCCGATGAGAAGGGCTCTCCATCGGCGCCCGCGGCCATCCGCTGGGGGGTGCGGGATGTGACCCTACAACGGGTCACCGAGCGGACCGTGCTCGGCCTCCAGCGCCTCGCGCCAGTAGTCGTAGAAGTCCGGCTGGGTGCCGTCGAGGTCGGTGAAGCCGTACTCGCGGGCGAGCGGGCCGGTGGACAGCGCGCGGCCGTTGTGGCGGGCGACGTCCGGATCGGCGGCCAGGGCCGCGATCGCCCGGCCGAGATAGTGCGGCGTCTCCGACTTCAGGAAGTGGGGATCGTCCGCCTCGCGCCACGTCTCCGCCGTGACACCGAGGTGGTCGAGCACCGCCTCGCTGCGCAGGAAGCCGGGGGTGAGCGCGACCGCGGTGACGCCGTGCGGCGCGAGCTCGGCGGCCTGCGCCTGGGCGAGCCGGATGACCGTCGACTTGGCGATGTCGTAGAAGAACGAGCCGCGATAGCGGGCGGTGTTGCCGTCGGTCACTTCGACGACCAGCCCGCGCCGGCGGTTGACCAGCAGCGGCAGCGCGAACCGGCTGGTGACGATGTGCGTCTCCACCGCCTGGCGCAGCAGCCGCAGGCCGGTGTCGAGGTCCTGCTCCCACAGCGGGTGCTCCCAGTCGGTCAGCGGGTCGCCGCCCCACACGCCGTTGACCAGCACGTCGAGCCGGCCGTCCTGCTCGCGGGCGATCCGGTCCACGAGCGCACGCACCTCGTCCGGCCGCGAGTGGTCGACCCGGACCGCGATGCCGCCGGCCAGCTCGGCGGTCTCCTCGATCGTCTCCGCCCGGTTGAGCTCGGAGCGCCCGGTCGCCCGGCTGCTGCGGCCGGTGACGTAGACGGTGGCGCCGGCGCGGCCGAGCTCCACGGCGATGCCGCGGCTGCCGCCCCGGGTGGCGCCGGCGACGAGTGCGACGGTTCCGCTGAGATCGGGCATGACCGGTACATTACCGAATAGAGATTCGGTAATGGCTCGCCCCCGCACCCGCTCCGACGCCGAGGTCCTCAACGCCGCCCTGCGGGCGGTGTCGGCGCGCGGCGTGGCCCGGCTGACGCTGGCCGACGTGGCGCGGGAGGCCGGCCTCGCGCCGTCGACGCTGGCCGAGCGCTTCGGCTCCAAGCGGGCGCTGCTGCTGGCGGCGGCGCGCCACGCCGCGGACGCGGCCCGGCTCCCGGAGGGCGACGTCGTCGACGCGCTCGTCGCGCTGGCTGCCGGGGTGAGCGACCGCGGCGCGTTCGCCCACCAGCTGGCGCTGCTCGAGCTCGACGTGGCCGACCCGGAGTTCCGCGCCTCCGCCGCCGCGCACGCCGCGAG
>JAICUS010000137.1 GCA_025935735.1 Solirubrobacteraceae bacterium
ATCCTCGCCTCCAACACCTCCGGGCTCTCGATCACCGAGATCGGCGAGATCACCTCGCGGCCGCACCTCGTCGTCGGCTTCCACTTCTTCTGGCCGGCGTCCTACATGCGGCTGATCGAGATCGTCGAGGGCGACGACACGCTGCCCGAGACGGCGCAGGCGGCGGCGAACTTCGCCCAGCAGATCCGCAAGGTGCCGGTGCGCTGCGCCGAGTGCCCGGGGTTCGTGGTCAACCGCATCCTGGTGTCGACGGCGTCCGAGGTCTGGCGCTACCAGGACGAGTCGGGCGTGCCGGTCGAGGAGCTCGACGAGCTCGTGCGCGAGCGCGCGCAGATGCCGATGGGCCCGTTCCGCGTGGCCGACATGAGCGGCCTGGACACCACGGTCAAGGTGGCGCAC
Organism: Solirubrobacteraceae bacterium; assembly: GCA_025935735.1. The sequence continues at coordinate 400 of JAICUS010000137.1, forward strand.
GACCTGCGCGACGCCTACGGCGACCGCTTCTACGTCCATCGCGGGATGGAGGAGCTGGTCGAGCAGGGCGCGCTCGGCGCCAAGAGCGGGAAGGGCTTCTATGAGCACTCCTGAGCGGACCGCCGTCGACGAGCGGATCGTCGAGCGCTTCCAGCTGAAGGCCTTCGTCGAGGCGTGCCTCGTGCTGGAGGAGGGCGTCGCCGGCGTGCGCGACATCGACATGGGCCTGATGCTCGGCGCGGGCATGGTCCCGGGTCCGTTCGCCCGGGCCGACCTGCGCGGGCTGGACGAGGTTCTGGCCGCGCTGGAGCGCGCCGAGGAGGAGTGGGGCGAGCACTTCGAGCCGCCGGTCATCCTGCGCCGGCTCGTCGCCCAGGGCCGCCTGGGCGCCAAGAGCGGCCAGGGCTTCTACCCCTACCCGCAGCCCGAGCCGGGCTACGAGACCGCGCCGGTCAAGCTCGACTTCCGCGGTGACACCGCGGTGGCCTGGCTGGACAACCCGCCGGCGAACTCGCTCGCGCCGCACGTGATCGAGGGGCTGCGCAAGGTCTGGGACGAGATCCAGGACCGCGCCCGGGCGCTGGTCATCGCCTCGCCGAACCCGGCGCTGTTCTGCGCGGGCGCGGACATCAAGGCGTTCACGCAGTGGGACGCGTCGTCGGGGCGCGAGCACCTCGAGCGCATCCACGCGCTGGGCCGCGACATGGAGCGCTCGCGGATCGTCACCATCGCCGCGGTCAACGGCGCGGCGCTGGGCGGCGGCTGCGAGCTCGCGATGGCCTGCGACGTCCGCCTGGCCGGCGGCTCAGCCTCGTTCGGCCAGCCGGAGATCAACCTCGGGATCATCCCCGGCTTCGGCGGCACGCAGCGGCTCGCCCGGCTGGTCGGCCCGGCCAAGGCGCTGGAGATGAACACCACCGGCGTGGCGATCTCGGCCGACGACGCCTACGAGCACGGGCTGGTGAACCGCGTGGTGGCCGACCACGAGCTGTTCGACACGGCGCTGCAGTGGGCGCGCAAACTCGCCCAGCAGGCGCCGGTGGCGCTCGAGCAGATCAAGCGCGTCTCGCACGCCGCCGACCTCGACGAGGGCCTGGCGGCCGAGCGCGACGGGTTCATCGAGGCGTTCTCCTCCGAGGACGCGCGCGAGGGCATCTCCGCGTTCATCCAGAAGCGGAGCCCGAAGTTCACCGGGAGATGAGCGACGCGGTGCGGCTGGCGGAGCTCATCCGCTCCGCCGGCCCCGTCGTGGCGCTCACCGGCGCGGGGATCTCCGTGCCGTCCGGCATCCCGGACTTCCGCTCGCCGGGCACCGGGCTGTGGGCGAACGTCGACCCGATGGAGGTGGCGCACATCTCCGTCTGGCGCCGCGACCCCGCGCGGTTCTGGGCCTTCTACGGGCAGCGGTTCGCGCTGCTCGACGGCAAGCGCCCGAATGGCGCCCACGCGGCGCTGGTCGAGCTCGAGCGGCGCGGGCTGCTGGCCGGCGTGATCACCCAGAACATCGACGGCCTCCACGCGGCGGCCGGGACCGCCGACCCGATCGAGGTCCACGGCTCCGTCCGCACTGCCTCCTGTCTGTACTGCGGAGCGCGCGTCCCGCTGGCCGAGACCCGCGAGCGGCTCGCCGCCGACCCCGAGGGCGTCCCGCGCTGCTCGGACTGCGGAGCGCCGCTGAAGCCGGACGTCGTCCTGTTCGGCGAGTTCCTGCCCGAGGCGGCCATGGAGCGTGCCCAGCGGCTGGCCGAGACGGCCGGCCTGATGCTGGCGGTGGGCAGCTCTCTGGAGGTCCACCCCGTCGCCGGCCTCCCCGCGCAGACCCTCTCGCGCGGCGGCCGGCTGGCCATCGTGACCATGGGGGAGACGCCCTACGACGACGTCGCGGACGTGAAGTTGAGCGGCGACGTCGTGGCCGAGTTGGAGGCTGTGGTCGACGCGCTCTGATGGGGCGCCGTGCCGGGGCCGGCGAACGGCTGCTGGGTAGGGAAGCGGTCCCTCCGGGGCGCCGCGAAGAGCGCGAACGCGCCCGTCCGGCCCCGCGTGTCGCCTTTGTCGGCGCGAGGCCGACAAACCCACCACGCGCGTGCGGACGCTCGATCGCTCGCTCGGCCCGTGTCACCTTCCTCTGGCTGGGGCCGACGAACGCGACACGCGCCGCCTGGACCCGCCCGGCCGCGCCGAGTTGGCCATCCCCCTACCAGCAGGCAGTTCGCCGGGCCCGGCGCCACGACCACGAACTCAACCCGAGTGCACCGCGCGAGCCCGCAATGCGGCCTCCAACCGCGCCAAAGCGACACCGACCGTCTCCACCCCCGCCGGTTCCAGCCGCCCCTCGCGGGCGGCCGCGGCCGCCGCGGCCACGGGCTCCACGTATCCGGCCAGCTCGTCCAGCCGGCGCGCCATGTCGCCCTGCTCGCGCCAGCCCGACAGCTCGGCCAGCGCGGCCGCCAGCGAAGCCTCGAGCTGAAGTGCAGCTTCACGGGGGCGGTGGTGGTCGAGATCCGCGCGGGCTCGGAGCGTCAGCTCCTCGCACGCCAGCGGCGCGTCGCGGCCCGCGAGCAGCGCCGACAGCCGCTCGCTCTCCGGCGGCGCCGTGCGGCGCCGTGCGGCGCGGACCGCGAGCGGCGGGATCTCGCGGGCGGACTCCCACTCGCCGTCGGCGGCCTGCGCGCCGGTGCCGTAGCCGACCCGGGTGGCCAGCGCGCGCGATGGATCGGGGTCCGGCAGCGGGACCGCGGAGGCGACCCGGTGGGCGGCCACGAGCCGCACCAGCGCCTCTGCGGCGTCGGCGACGACGGCCGGGTCGCCGGCCGCGCGGGCCAGCCAGGCGGCGCCGTCGCTCACCGGCCGGGCGTCGACGACCGTCACCCGCGTCACCGGCACGGCGTCCGGAGCCGCCGGGAGCGCGCCCACCCGGCGCGGCCGCCGGCGGGAGAGCCGGCCCGGCGGAGCGGCCGGGGCGGGCGGGCCTGTTTCAGTGACCACGATCACCTCGCGGGCCTCGTCGCCCGCGAACCGGCGCACGACGTAGCGGCCCGGCGGCGGGCCGAGCCGGCCCGCGAAGTCCCACTGCACGAAGCCGAAGCGCTGCTCGAGCGCGCTAATCGCCCCGGCGCGCCGTGGGGTCGACCCGCGTCGCGAGCTTCGACGGCAGCGGCTTGACCTGCGGGTTGGCGATCTGCCCCAGCCGCGTGATCAGCCGCGACCACTGGCTCGGCTTGAGGATCGCGCTCAGCTGCTTGGCCAGCGTCGAGTTGGAGCCGTAGAGCGGGTGGAAGCCGACGTGGATGTGGTTGTAGTGGTCGGCCATCGCCAGCGTGTTGTCCGCGTTCTTGAAGGTCATCAGCGAGATGATCTGGTGCGGCTTCATCACGCCCTGCAGCGTGAGCAGGCGCTGGATCACCAGGTCGGTGATCGATCCCGGGCCCTGGTGGCCGAGGATCGGGATGCCGTTGACCGCGGCGATGTCGACCGCATCGCCGCTGCTGTGCTCGGACACGTTGCCCGACGTGGTCAGGTAGGAGTGCCCGCACTCCAGCGCCGACACCGTCGGGTTGAACCCGGAGGCGACCAGGAACTCCAGCGTGGCCAGCACGCGGCGGTCGATCGCGCCGGCCTGGATGTCGCGGCGCCCGCAGGCGTAGATCTGGATCCGCGGGTCGGCCAGCACGCGGGACGCCAGCGTGTCCTTGCTCATCAGCAGGATCTGGCCGATCGACGGCGTCGCCGCGTCCGGCCCGACGAACGGGTTCTTGCCCTGCGCGCGGTAGATCGCGGTCGACTCGAGCAGCTTCCAGCCGTCGAGGATCGGCTTCGGGTCCACCCGCGGGGCGCCGCGGCCCGCCGGCCGGATCTCGAAGCGCAGGTACGGGTGCTTCGGGTCCGACGCGCGGCCGATGCGGCCGAGCATCGTCCCCATCGGCACCTGCGAGCCGACCCGCAACCGCTTGACCACGATCTGGTCGCGGGCCAGGCCGAGCGCGCGGGCCGGGGTCAGCGCGCCCTCGATGCGGCCGGTGCGCAGGAACTCCTGCTGGGCGCCGCCCGCGGCGGCCGAGTTCGCCCGGCTCGGGTGCGCGAACAGGCGCTGCTTGGTCTGCACGGCCGGCGCCGCCGCCGAAGGTGCGGCCGTCTTACGCACGCGCTTGGTCGCCCGGCGGGCGGTCTGTTTGCTCGGCGCGTGGCCGGCCGGGCGCCTGGTGTCCGACGCCGGCTCGGTCGGCGGCGCGTCGGGCGCCGGCAGCTTGAGCTGGTTGCGGATCTGCGCCGGGCTCAGCTTCACCGGCTTGGGCGCCGCGTACAGCCGCGACACCTTCGCGAGCCTGCCGTACGTGTACGTGTTCCCGTACGCGTCCTGGATCTCGATGAAGCGCCCGAGCCGCGGCGAGGTGCCGATCTTCACGACCCGCGCATCGTTGACCGCCACCACCGGCGCGCCCGCGCGGGCGAAGATCGGCAGCCCGCGGCGGCCGACCCGGCTCTCGATGGCGATCGCGGGGTTGCCCTTCTTGAAGCGCCGCTTGCGCGAGATCGCGTCCGCGTAAGTGGCCTTGGCGGCGACCGGGAAGCGGCCCTCGGTCAGCCCCGTGAGCGAGCCGACGAGGTTGGCGGGCAGGCCGGCGATGACCTGCGCGCGCAGCAGCACCGAGTCCACGTACCAGTTCGCGTGGTTGTAGGCGAAGATCGCGCCGCGCAGGTCGGTGTCCGCGCCGGCCGCCTTCAGGTAGCGGGCGGCGGTGAAGATCGCGTCCGCCGGGTTGTCCGGGTCCTTGAAGCCGTCGTGGTTGGCGTCCACGCCGTACTTGGCCCACGAGCTCGGCAGGAACTGCATCCAGCCCTCGGCCCCGGCGGAGGAGACGTTGAGGTTGCGGCCGTAGTCGGTCTCGATCTCGTTGATCGCCGCCAGGACCTCCCAGCGCACGCCGTACTCGGTGCCCGCGGCCTGGTAGATCGGCAGCAGGAACGGCGGGATCCGGAACTTGTCGATGAAGAAGTTCGGCACGCCGACCTTCGCCGCGCCCGCGGGCGCGAGCGTGTAGGTCGGGTTCGCCGGCGTCGGCGGCTGCTCCGGGGCGGCGGCGGTGGCCGGCGCCGTCGGCGTCGCGGTGGGCACCGAGCCCGTCAGCGACTCGACGTTGCCCTTGGCCTTCTTCACGGCGTCGGTGACCGGCGAGCCGCTCCCGCCGCCGCTGTGCTTGTTCGCGCCGCCGCTGTGGCCGTTGCCCGTCGCGCCCTGGCCGCCCGGCGTGCTGGTCGACGTCGGCGCCGGGGTCCCGGTCGACGTCGGCGTCGGCGTGGCCGTGAGCTGGACCGCCACCGTCGGCGCCGGGGTGGCCGTCGGCGTCCCCTCGGCCGAGCCGAGGTCGACGATCGAGGCGACCGGCGCCGGCAGGCCGGGGATCTGCACCTGGGACACCGGCGTCCCCGGCGGGACGTCCACGGTGACCGTCAGCTGCTGGCCCGTGACGAGCGTGACCCGCACGTAGTGCATCTCCGCGTGCGCGGTCGCGACCAGGACGCCCGAGTACAGGGCGGAGGCGGCGAGGGCGATGGCGACGGGGCGGCGCGGGGTCATGGGGCGCAGGCAGGCGCTACCGCTGCGGCAAGGGACCGGGTATGGGGCAAGCTAGCGGCGACATGCGTCGGCATCAATCTGCAACGGAGAATCGTGACGGGTCTTGCGCCAATTCGACGCAATTCGCCGTCCCTCAACCTCGAGTCGAGGCTGAACCATGACCCACGACACTCCCTACGGTACCGTCCGCGGACCGATTCGCGACTCAGGAGGCCTGATGATGGGTGACGACGGAGAGGGCCTGCGCGACCGGCTGGCCCGGCAGGGCGAGGACGCGCTGGGCAAGCTCGCCAACGACCTGCTGGAGAACCCGCTGGTCAACAGCGCCATCACGCGGGCGTTCTCCGCACGCGAGCGGGCGGCCCACGCCCAGGAGGCGGCGATGGGCGCGCTGAACCTCCCGTCGGCCGCCGACATCGACCGGCTCACGCGCCGCCTGCGCACGGTGAGCACGCGGATCGAGGGCGTCGAGGAGTCGCTCGACCGCCTGCAGGAGAGCGTCGACCGTCTGCAGTCCGGCGGCATGGGCGACCGGCTCGGCGCGCTGGAGGCGCAGCTCGGGCGGCTCGTCGCCGAGGTGGGCAGCATCGCCGCCGCGCTCGACGCCCGGCCGGCGCCGCTCCCGCGCGAGCAGGAGCGCCTGGCGGTCGACGAGCCGGCGCGCAAGCCGCCCGCCCGCCGCCGCGCCGCGAAACAGAAGTAGGAGTAGGGTTCCGCAGCGCCATGGCCAAGAAGAAGAAGGACAAGAAGGACGGCGCGCAGGCTGAGGCCGTCGACTCGATCCGCGCCGCCATCGAGCGCGGGCTGCAGATGTCCGCCGAGGGCGCGCAGGCGACCCGCGAGCGCACGCGCGACCTCGTGGACGAGATCGCCTCGGCCGCCGGGCGCGTGCGCCAGTCGCTCGAGGACATGCGCGTGCTGGACGAGCTGCGCAAGCTGCGCAACGAGATCGAGACGCTCGGCGCGCGCGTGACGGCCCTGGAGCGGCCGGGGTCCTCGGCGTCCTCGGCCTCCGGCGGCGCGGCCTCGGCGGCCAAGCCCGCGGCGAGCCGGGCTTCCCGCTCGCCGGCGAAGAAGGCGACGTCGGCGCGCAAGTCCACGAGCTCGCGCAAGTCGTCCAGCGCGCGCAGCTCGAGCGCCAAGAAGCCGGCGGCCCGCAAGTCCACGGCCAAGAAGTCGACCTCGACGACGCGCTCGCGGGCGAAGAAGGCGACCACCAAGCCGTCGACGAGCAGCTGAGGCATGGGCGCCTCGTTCGAGTCGGCCCGGGAGCTCCGGGAGGTCATCGACGAGGTGTTCTCGATGATGGACCGCGACCCGGACATGGGTCCCAAGCTGCGCGATGCCGACACGCCGCAGCGCTTCGAGTTCACCGACTTCGACGCCGTGGTGAACATCCGCGCCGCCCGGCCGGACGAGGACGGCAACCTCCACTGGGAGTGGTCCGACGACGTCGACTGGGAGCCCAAGGTCAAGATGGAGATGTCCTCGGAGGTGGCCAACCGCTACTTCCAGGGCAAGGAGAACGTGCCCATGGCCGTCGCCCGCCGGCGCATCAAGACCAGCGGCGACCTGAAGGCCGCGCTCGCGCTGATCCCGATCACGAAGCCGATCTACGGCCAGTACCGCGACTACGTCGAGCGCGAGAAGCCGCACCTGAAGGTCTGACCGGCGGGATTGACACATCCGCGTCCGAGCGCTAGACCTTCACGCACCGACAGGCCGGGTAGTGGAGAGCCCACTCGTGGGCTCGCTGCAAGGCGTCGCCCACGAACGAACGCCGCCGGCCGAGGCAGCGGGCCGCATTGCCCGCATGGCGCGGCGGGGCTCCGGTCCCGCCGCTTCCGTCTCGCGCTTCACTGTGACCCATGCCGTCGTTCGCTGAGCTCGCGGACGCGCTGTCGATCTCGGAGTCGACGCTGCGGCGCTGGGTGGCGGAGGACATCGTGCCGCTGCGCGACGGCGAGTGGACGCCGGCGGCGGTCGCCCAGGCGCGGCTCGTGGCGCGGCTGCGGGCGCGCGGGCACAGCCTGGACACCGTGCGGCGGGCGGCCCACGAGGGGCGGCTGGCCTACGGCTACATCGAGGACCTCGTCCCGTCCGACGGCGCGCCGCTGAGCGAGCGCGACGCGGCGCGCGAGACGGGGCTCGAGCCCGGGCTGCTGCGGCGCATCTGGACCGCGGCGGGGCTGCCGGCCGAGTCGCTGGAGGCGCTCTCCGAGGACGACGTCGAGCTGCTGCGCCGGCTGGGCGCGGTGCTGGACGCCGGGCTGCCGCTCGTGGCCTTCCTGCAGCTCGTGCGCGTCTACGGGCAGGCGCTGGCCCACATCGCCGACGCCGAGGCGAAGCTGTTCCACCTCTACGTGCACGAGCCGCTGATCCGTGACGGCGTGCCCGTCCTGGAGATCGCCGAGGAGCTGTCCGGCCTGGCGTCGGAGCTGCTGCCGCTGACCGGGCCGATCATGGAGCAGGTCCACCAGCGCTTCCTGCGCCAGGCGCTGGCCCAGGACGTGGTCGGGCACCTGGAGGCGGCCGAGCCGGACCTCGGCCGCCTGCGCGTGGCGATCGCCTTCGCCGACCTCGCCGGCTACACGCGGCTGACCGAGGAGATCGGCGAGGAGGAGGCGCTGGGGCTGGTCGAGCGCTTCGTCGAGCAGGTGAGCGCGACGCTGCCCGACGACGCGCGGGTGATCAAGACGATCGGCGACGAGGCGATGGTCGTCGGCACCGACCCCCGCGGGCTGGCCGACTGGGCCGTCGGCTTCCAGGCGCTGGCCAGCGAGCGGCCGCTCCCCCGGATCGGCCTGCACTGCGGCTACGCGCTCTACCGCGACGGTGACTACTACGGCCGCGCGGTCAACCTGGCCGCCCGCGTCGCCGCCCGGGCCGCCGGCGGCGAGGTCCTGGTCACCCGGGAGGTCCGCGACGCCGCCGGCGCCAACCTCGCCTTCGACCACATCGGCGAGGTCAAGCTGAAGGGTTTCGACGAGGCGACCGAGCTGTTCCTGGCCCGGCCGGCGAAGCGGTGAGCGCCGACCTGCTCGCCCGCGTGCAGGCGACCGGGCTGCTGGCCGGCCCGGTCCTCGTGCTCTTCTCCGGCGGGCGTGACTCGACGTGCCTGTTGGACCTCGCGGTGCGGCTGGCGGGGCCCGTGCGGGCGCTGCACGTCAACTACGGGCTGCGGGAGGCGGCGGACGCCGACGAGGCGCACTGCCGCGAGGTGTGCGAGCGGCTGCGCGTGCCGCTCGACGTCGTGCGGGCGCAGTACGAGGCCGGCAACGCGCAGGCGTGGGCGCGGGAGGTGCGCTACGCGGAGGCCGCGCGGCTGGCGGGCGGCGCGCGGATCGCCGCCGGCCACACGGCGACCGACCAGGTGGAGACCGTGCTCTACCGGCTCGCAGCCTCGCCGGGGCGCCGCGCGCTGCTGGGCATGCCGGCGCGGGCCGGCGCGCTCGTGCGGCCGCTGCTGGGCGTGACCCGTGACGAGACGGCCGCCCACTGCGAGGCCCGCGGGCTGCCCTGGCGCGAGGACGAGAGCAACCCGCTGTCCGCGCGCGGACGCATCCGCGGCGAGCTCATCCCGTTGTTGCGCCATCTTCATCCGGCCGCCGAGGCCAACGTCCTCGCGACGCTGGAGGCGCTGCGCGAGGACGCCGAGGCGCTCGACGCGGCGGTGGCGGACGTGGAGCCGACGCTGGACGCGCTCGCCACGCTGCCCCCGGCACTCGCCCGGGTGGCCCTCCAGCGCATGGCCGGTGCCCCCTCCATCGCCGGCCACACCGCGGCGATCCTGGGGCTGTCGCGAACCGGTACCGCGGCGCTCGACCTCCCCGGCGGCCTGCGGGCCGTCGCCGAGTACGGCCGCCTGCGGATCGAGCCCCGCGGCGAGCGCCCCGCCCCGGCGCCGGCGCGCCTGCCCGTCCCCGGCCGCACGGCCTACGGCGACGGCGAGATCACCTGCGAGCGCGGGCCCGGCCTGCCCGTGGCCGACGGCACGCTGGCGGCGGACGCGCTCGCGCCGGCGCTCGAGGTCCGGCCGTGGCGGGCCGGCGACCGGATGCGGCCGCTGGGGCTCGGCGGCAGCCGCTCGCTGCAGGACCTCTTCACCGACCGCAAGGTCCCGCGGGAGCGCCGGGCGGCGCTGCCCGTCGTCGTCTCGGACGGCGAGATCGCCTGGGTGCCGGGCGTGGCGACGGGCGAGCGGTTCCGTGTCACCGAGGCCACTGCCGACCGGGTGCGGCTGGTGTGGTCCCTACACTCCGCGGCCCGATGAGCGAGCAGATCGGCGAGATCCTGGTGCAGGCGGACGACCTGCAGCACCGCATCAAGGAGATAGCCGAGGACATCACGCGCGACTACGACGGCCGCGACCTGCTGCTGATCGGCGTGCTCAAGGGCGCGTTCCTGTTCCTGGCCGACCTCATGCGCCACCTCGAGGTCGGCTGCGAGGTCGACTTCATGGCGGTGGCCTCCTACGGCTCCTCGACCGAGTCCAGCGGCGTCGTGCGGATCCTCAAGGACCTCGACGCGCCGCTGGAGGACCGCCACGTGCTGATCGTCGAGGACATCGTCGACTCCGGGCTGACGCTGCAGTACCTGCTGCGGACGCTCGAGGCCCGCGGCCCCGCGACCCTCGAGGTCTGCGCGCTGCTGACCAAGCCGAGCCGTCGCACGGTGGACCTCCCGGTCCGCTACACCGGATTCGAGATCCCCGACAAGTTCGCCATCGGCTACGGGCTCGACTACGCCGAGCGCTACCGGAACCTTCCCTATGTGGCCGCGTTGGTCCTGGGGGAAGACGCCGACCCTTCGACGGTTCCACATAGTTGATCGCCGCCCTGGTGCTCTCCGACGACGCCCCGGAGCCGCATTAGGCAGGCGAAAGCTTGGCGTCCCAGACTGGACCTACGCGCAGTCGATCGGCATTTCCCCTGGTAGCCTTGACCGTCTTGACCCGCCGTATCACTTCCGCGCGCGGGATGCGCGCCGGCTCATGAGTCGCTTCTTCAAGAGCGCCGCCTTCCCGATCCTGATCGTGATCGTGCTGGCGTTCTTCGCGTCGAAGCTGATCGCGACGCACGACTCCACGAACTCGGCGTCGTTCGCCCTCTTCCAGAAGCAGCTCAACCGCGGCCAGATCGCCACGGTGGTCCTGCACACCAAGGACCTCTCGGTGGACGTGACCACGAAGGGGCCGGACGCGCGGCGCTACACGGTCGGCTACGCCGACAACTACGGCGCCACCCTCACCAACAAGCTGCAGAACGCCTACAACGACGGGCAGATCCAGGACTACGACGTCAAGCCGGCCCGCAGCAGCGTGATCCTCAGCCTGCTGACCTACGTCTTCCCGATCCTGATCTTCATCGGGTTCTGGATCTTCCTCATGAACCAGGTCCAGGGCGGCGGGTCGAAGGTGATGTCGTTCGGCAAGTCGCGGGCCAAGCGCCTCAGCGTCGACTCGCCGAAGATCACCTTCCGCGACGTGGCCGGCGTGGACGAGGCGGTGGAGGAGCTCCACGAGATCAAGGAGTTCCTGGAGAACCCGAAGAAGTTCCAGGCGCTGGGCGCGCGGATCCCGAAGGGCGTGCTGCTCTACGGCCCGCCCGGCACCGGCAAGACGCTGCTGGCCCGCGCGGTCGCGGGCGAGGCGGGCGTGCCGTTCTTCTCGATCTCCGGCTCGGACTTCGTGGAGATGTTCGTCGGCGTCGGCGCCTCCCGCGTGCGCGACCTGTTCGAGCAGGCCAAGCAGAACTC
>JAICUS010000430.1 GCA_025935735.1 Solirubrobacteraceae bacterium
GGGACTCTAAGCCCGGCCGGGTACGACGAGCCCGGTCTCGTACGCCAGCACGACCAGCTGGGCTCGGTCGCGGGCGCCGAGCTTCATGAACAGGCGGGCGACGTGGGTCTTGGCGGTCAGCGGGGAGAGCACGAGCCGCTCGGCGATCTCGCGGTTGGACAGGCCCTGGCCGACGAGGGTCAGCACCTCGCGCTCGCGCGCGGTCAGCTCGCCGAGCCGCTCGTCGTCGACGGCGCCGGGCGCGCGGCCGGACTGCGCGACGAACGCCTCGATCAGCCGGCGCGTGTGGCGCGGCGCGAGCAGGGCCTCGCCCGCGGCGACGATCCGCACGGCCTCGACGAGGTCGGCCGGCTCGATGTCCTTGAGCAGGAAGCCCGCTGCGCCCGCGCGCAGCGCGCCGAACACGTACTCGTCGAGCTCGAACGTCGTCAGCACGATCACCCGGGTGGCGCTCAGCGTCGGGTCGGCGCTGACGCGGGCGGTGGCCCGCAGCCCGTCGGTGCGGGGCATGCGCACGTCCATCAACACCACGTCGGGGCGGTGGCGGCGGGTGAGCTCGACCGCCTCCTCGCCGTCGGCCGCCTCGGCGACCACGGAGATGTCCGGCTCGCCGTCGAGCAGCGCCCGGAACCCCGCGCGCACGAGCGCCTGGTCGTCGGCGAGCGCGACCGTGATCACGCCGGCACCTCGGTGGGCAGCGAAGCCCGCACGCGCCAGCCGCCGCGCTCGCCCGGCCCCGACTCGAGCGAGCCGCTCAGCGCCAGCGCCCGCTCGCGCATCCCGACCAGGCCGTTGCCCGAGCCGCCCGTGCCGCATCCGCGAGCCCCGACGCCGTCGTCGGTCACCTCCACCTGCAGCGAAGACCCCTCGCGCGCGACGCGCACGTGCGCCGCGCTCGCCCGGGCGTGGCGCAGCACATTGGTCAGCGCCTCCTGCACGATCCGGTACGCCGCCGCCTGCACGGCGGCCGGCAGGTCGTCGACGCCGCCGACGTCGAGCTCGACCCGCACGCCGGCGGCGCGCAGCCCGGCCGCGAGCTCGTCGAGGTCGTGCAGCCCGGCGGCCGGGGCCACCGGCGCGCCGGCGTCGCCGTCGCGCAGCACGCCGAGCGCGGCCCGCAGGTCGGTCAGCGCCTGCTTGGACGTCGCCTTGATCTCGCGCAGCGCGCGGCCCGCCTGCGCCGGGTCGCGGTCGAGCAGGTGCGCGGCGACCCCCGCCTGCACGTTGATGGCCACCATCGCGTGCGCGACGACGTCGTGGACCTCGCGGGCGATCCGCAGGCGCTCGTCGCCCAGCCGCCGCCGGCCCTCCTCCTCGACCGACTCGCGGCGCGAGCGCATGACGTCGCCGACGGCCAGCGCGAGCTCGCACAGCGCGAGGTTGCGCGCGGTAACGCTGAACAGCTCGGCGCCGTCGTCGGCGAACGGCGCGACGCTGACCAGCACGCAGGGCACGACGATGATCGCCATCCACACCGTGCTGCGCCGGTTGCCGCGGTCGGCCAGCTCGACCAGCGCGACCATCGGGATCAGCACGACGGTGTTGCCGGGCTCGAGCTGCCAGAGCGCGAGCACGATCCCCGCGGTCAGCAGCGGCGCCAGCAGCGCGAAGTGCAGCCGCCGCCGCAGCACGAGCGGCAGGCAGCCCACCACCGCGGCCACCACGCCGAGGACCGTGACGCCCGGTCCCTCGGTGGAGAGCGCGGAGTCGAGGACCAGCACCGGCGGGATGGCCACGACCGGCCACCACGCCGCGACGGTGGGGTTGCGCGCGAGACGAGCGAGCACGGCGCCGCTCATCCTAGGTCCGCGGCCACCTCCGGCTCGAGCGCCGGCAGGCTGCGGTGCAGGCGCCGCAGCCCGCGCGGCGCCCACCAGTTCCAGCGCCCGAGCAGCGCCATCAGCGACGGGACGAGCAAGGTGCGCACCACGAACGCGTCGAGCAGCACGCCGGTGGCCGTGGCCACGCCGATCTGCTGGATGAACGAGATCGAGCTGGTGCTGAACGCGCCGATGGCGACGGCGAGCAGGATCGCCGCGGCGGTGACGACGCGGCCGGTCCGGGCCAGCCCGGCGGCCACGGCCTCGCGGTCGCCGAGCCCGCTGTCGCGCGCCTCCTTGATCCGGCCCAGCAGGAAGACGCCGTAGTCGGTGGAGAGCGCGAACACGATCGCCGCGGTGACGAGGAAGTCGGTCGGCTCGACGCCGCCGTTGGCCGTGTAGCCGAGCAGCCCGGTGAGGTGGCCGCCCTGGTAGATGAGCACGAGCGGCGATAGCGCGGCGCCGACGGTCAGCGCGTTCATGATCACCGCCTTGACCGGGAGCACGACCGAGCCGGTCATCGCCCACAGCACGATCAGCGTCAGGCCGACCAGCAGCGCGATCGCCGGCAGCAGGTGCGAGCCGATCGCCGCCTGCTGGTCGACGAACTCGGCGGCGCCGCCGCCCACGCGCACGTCGAACGGCGCCGGCAGCGCGCGGATGTCGTGCACGACCCGCTGGGCCGTCGGTCCGGACGGGTCGCCGGCGGCGATGGCGCCGAGCTGCCACGTGTCCTGCCCGAGGTAGCGCGGCGCGGCGGTGCGCTGGACGCCGGCGACGTGCGACACGCGCGACGCGTACGCATCCACCGCCGTCCGCGCCGACCGCGGTGCCTCGGCGGCGATCAGCACGGGCGCCTTGCCGGCCGAGCCGCGGTCGAGCGCGTCGGCCACGGTGCGGGCGCTCTTGCCCTGCGGGATCACCGACGCGTCGATCGAGCTCCACGTCGTGGTCAGCGCCGGCGCCGCCGCGGCGAGCATCGCCGCCGCCGTCACGACCGCCACGAGGCCGGGGCGCCGCATCACCGCGTGCGCCAGCCGGTGCCAGCGCCCCTCGCCGGCGGCCGGGTCGTCGCCGCGGCGGCGCAGCTTCGCGCCCCACAGGCCGAACAGCGCGGGGGAGATGACCAGCGCGGACAGCGCCGCGACGACCGCGACCACCGCGCCGGCGATGCCCATCGACTTCAGGAACCCCTGCGGGAAGACCGTGAGCGTGATCAGCGCGCTCGCCACCGTCGCGGCGGAGAACGCCACCGTGCGCCCGGCGGTGGCCATGGTGGCGGCGATCGCCGCCGGCGAGTCCCCGCCCCGCGCGAGCTCCTCGCGATAGCGGGTGACCAGGAACAGCGTGTAGTCGATCCCCAGCCCGAGGCCGAGCCCGATCACCAGGTTCAGCGCGAACACACTGAGCCCGTAGACCTGGTTGACGCCGGTCAGGACGAGGAACGTGCCGAGCACGGTCGTGGTGCCGACGATCACGGGCATCAGCGTCGCCCGGCCGCGGAAGAACAGCAGCGAGAGCACGAGCAGGAACGGGAACGCGATCAGCTCCGCGCGGCCGAGGTCGGCGCCGACCGTCCCGCCGATCTGCAGGCCGGCCACGGCGTCGCCGCCGACCGTGACGTCGCGGCGGGGGAAGGCGTCGATGACGCGCTGCGCCACCGCGTCGTCGTCGGCGTCGGCGCGCAGGACGCCGGTCACGAGCCGGGGGCCGGCGGGCGCCGCTTTCGCCACCCCGCGAACCTGGGCGAGCCGCTGGGCGAGGGTGTGGAGCTTCGCGGGCGACGGCGAGTCGACCAGCAGGACGATCCCGGCGTCGGGCTCGAGCTTGGTCGCGGCCTCGACGCGGTCGACCGCGACCTGCGAGTCCGCGCCGGGGGCGACGAACCCCCCGGAGCTCTTGAGCGCGCCGGCCACAGGACCGCCGAGCACGCCGGCGACGACCACGAGCAGCGCGACGATGAGCAGGGTGCGGCGCGGGCGGGCCGCGAGGCGTGAGGTGAGCATGCCCCGATCGTCGGCGCAAGGCGCGCCCGGCACATCGGCCCGGGGGAGTCACTTGCCGCCGCCGCGTACACCCGGGGGAGTACGTGCCAGGATGCGGCGATCGCCGCCTCGCCCTCACCCGCCCGCGCGCGCCCGGCCCGGGACGTCCTGACCGGCACCCGGGTGCGCCTGGAGCCCGTCGACCCGGAGCGCCACGCCGCCGATCTGCACGAGGCGTCGCTGGGCGACCCGCGGCTGTGGGACTACCTCCCGTACGGCCCGTTCGCGGACGTCGCGGCGCTGCGCGAGCACCTGGCCCGCCAGGCCGCGTCCGAGGACCCGCTGTTCCTCGCCGTCGTGGACCGGGAGACCGGGCGCGCGGCGGGGGTGGTCAGCTACCTGCGCATCGAGCCGGCGCACGGGTGCATCGAGATCGGCCACATCTGGTTCGGCGCCCCGCTGCAGCGCACGCCCGCGGCCACGGAGACGATCTACCTGCTCGCCCGCCACGCGTTCGACGACCTCGGCAACCGCCGCTTCGAGTGGAAGTGCGACGCCGCCAACGCCCGCTCGCGGCGCGCCGCCGAGCGCTTCGGGTTCACGTTCGAGGGCGTCTTCCGCCAGCACCAGATCGTCAAGGGCCGCAACCGCGACACGGCCTGGTACGCGATGCTCGACGGCGAGTGGCCGGCGATCCGCGCGGCGTTCGCGGCCTGGCTGGCGCCGGAGAACTTCGACCAGAGCGGCGCCCAGCGCCGCTCCCTCGAGGCCCTGCGTCAGTCGTAGATCGAGCGGCTCGCGCCCGCGCGGGCGTTGTCCGGGTAGGGCGCCAGGTCGTTCATGAAGCCGGGCAGGGCGCGGATGCGGTCCAGCCAGGCGCAGACCGCGGGGTGCTCGGCCAGCGGCAGGCCCGCGTCCTCGGCGGTGTGCGCGTAGGCGAAGTTCGCCAGGTCGGCGACGGTGCACGCGTCGCCCACCAGCCAGTCGCGCGCGGCGAGGTGGGCGTCGAGGATCTCCAGCGCGCCGCGGCCGAGCGCGAGGAGCCGGGCGACCCGCTCGGGCGCGCGGCCGGTGACGATGCGAAAGCGCGCGGCGCCGATGCCCCCCATCACCCGCTCCTGCTCGAAGCACAGCCACTGCACCACCTGGGCGCGCTGCACCGGGTCGCCGGGCAGGTACGGCGTGCCCTCGGCGAGCAGCCAGACGATCGCGCTCGACTGCGTGACCACCGTGCCGTCGTCGAGCTCCAGCACCGGCGTCTCGCGCGCCGGGTTCAGCGCGGCGTACGCGTCGGTCAGCGTGTCGCCGGCGAAGATGTCCACGGGGACCCGCTCGTAGTCGCGGCCGAGCAGCGCGAGCAACAGCCGCGCCTTGTAGCAGTTGGCCGAGGCGTCGTAGTCGTAGAGGCGCATCACGGTGTAACGGCGCGCCGCGCGGATCCGTGAGCCGCGGGCACCGGCTGCCGCCGGCCGATTGCGAGGGCGAGCGCGACCGCGGCGGCGCAGCCGACGGCGCCCACGGCCAGCGCGGCGCGCGCGCCCACGA
>JAICUS010000313.1 GCA_025935735.1 Solirubrobacteraceae bacterium
GCCGCCGGCGGCTTCACCAAGGCCGAGACCGAGCGCATCTGGCTGTTCCTCACGCCGCTCGCCGCCGTCGCCGCCGCCGACGTGCTGCCCCCGAGGGCGCTCAAGCCGGTGCTCGCGGCGCTCGCCGCGCAGGCGCTCGCCTGGCAGCTGCTGTTCAACACGGTCTGGTGAGGATGTGAACGGGCGCGAAATCCGCCCCGCCCCGAACCCACAGCCCGCGAAAGAGCGGCAGAATGACCAGGTGACGCACACCCGGGGCACGATCCTCATCGTCGACGACGAGCCGACCATCGGCGAGGTCACGTCGCGCTACCTGCAGCGCGACGGCTACGCCACGCAGGTCGCGCTCGACGGCCCCAGCGCGCTGCGCGCCTACGACGCGCACGAGCCCGACCTGGTGATCCTCGACCTGATGCTGCCCGGCCTCGACGGGCTCGAGGTGATGCGGCGGCTGCGCGAGCGCACGCGCCGCCGCGCCGCGATCATCGTGCTCACCGCCAAGGACGAGCCGAACGACCGGATCGTCGGGCTGCGCCTCGGCGCCGACGACTACGTGGTCAAACCGTTCTCGCCCGACGAGCTCGTGGCCCGCGTCGACGCCGTGCTGCGCCGGGTCGACACGGTGCGGGACGACCCCGAGCCGCTGACCTTCGCGGGCCTGGACATCGACGTGGCCGGCCGGCGCGTGCTGCTCGACGGCGCCGAGGCGCCGCTGACCCAGCGCGAGTTCGACCTGCTCGCGTTCCTGGCGTCCCATCCCGGCCGCGCGTTCAGCCGCGAGGAGCTGATGGACCACGTCTGGCAGCACCCCTTCTACTCCGACACCGCGACGGTCACGGTGCACGTCCGGCGGCTGCGCGCCAAGATCGAGCGCGACCCGGAGCGCCCCCGCTACGTCGAGACGGTGTGGGGAGTGGGCTACCGCTTCGTCCCGTGACGCGCTCGGTGCTCACCGCCGTCGCGCTGGCGGTGGCCGTGGCGCTGTGCCTGCTGCCGCAGGGGCTGCACGGGACGCTCGTGACCGCGGCGATCCTCGTGCCGCTCGGCGCCGCGATGGCCGCGGCGGCGCACGTGCTGGCCCGCCGCCCCGGATCGCTGCGCCGCCAGGCGCTCGCGCTCGCCGCGCTGTCGGCGGGCGGCCTGGCCATCGGCGTGGCCCTGTTCGTCTCGCAGATGTTCCTCACCTCGCACGACTCGCTGCTCACCGTGCTGCTGGCCGCCTACATGGCGCTGGCCGTGGGCGGCGCCGCGTGGACGCTCGGCCGGCGCGTGCTGGCCGAGTTGCACGCCGTGCGCTCGACGCTGACCGCCGTGGCCGAGGGCCGGCGCGACGTGCGCACGGGGATCGCCGGCAGCGGCGAGATCCCCGCGCTGGCCGCCGACGTCGACGCGATGGTCGCCCGGCTCGACGGCGAGGAGCGCGCCCGCCGCACGCTGCTGGCCGGGCTCTCGCACGACCTGCGCACACCCCTGACCACGCTCCAGCTGCTGGCCCGGGCGATCGACGACGACCTGGTCGACGCGGCCACCCGGCGCGAGTACGCCGCGCGCATCGCCACCCACGTGCGCACGCTGGAGGGGCTGATCGCGAACCTGTTCGAGGCCTCGCGGCTCGAGCGCGGCGAGGTCAGCTGGAAGCTCGAGCGGGTCAACGACCTCAACCTGCTGCTCGACGAGGCGGTCGACGCGATGCGCCCGGCGGCGGTCGCGGCGGACGTGGAGGTGCAGACCGAGCTGCACGCCACCGCGCCGGTGTCCGTCGACCCCGAGGCGCTGATGCGGGTGATCTTCAACCTCCTCCAGAACGCGCTGCGCCACACGCCGGCCGGCGGGGTGGTGACCGTGCGTGCGCTCGACGGCCCGTCCGGGATCGAGATCGAGGTGGTCGACAGCGGCGAGGGCATCGCGCCGGACGATCGCCCGCACGTGTTCGAGCCGTTCTACCGCGGCGGGACGGACGCGGCCCGGCCGGCCACCGGCTCGGGGCTCGGGCTGGCGATCTCGCGGGCGATCGTGGAGGCCCACGGCGGGCGCATCTGGCTCGGCGACAGCCCGCAGGGCACCGCCGTGCGGCTGCGGCTCCCCGGCGCCCTCGCGTAGTTTCGCGATCCGCAAGCCGCCCGGACCTACGGTGGCCTGCATGGCCCTCGCCGCCCCTCCCGGGCCGTTCCGCCCCGGCTTCTGGCGCTCCCCGCTGCGCGGCCCGTGGCTGACCGCCGCGCTGGGGGCGATCCTGCTCGTGCTGCTGACCGTCGTCGCGGGGACCGGGTTCTACTCGCACCTGGCCTACCGGCCCGACCTGCCCGGCAACGCGATCGTCGACCCACGCGTGATCCCGTTCGCGCTGGACCTGCCCACGCGCCCGTCGTGGCTCTACGCGCTCACCCAGGGCGCCCACGTCACGCTCGGGTTCGTCGCGGTGCCGGTGGTGGCGGCGAAGCTGTGGTCGGTCATCCCGCGGCTGTTCGCCTGGCCGCCGTTCGCCTCGCCCGCGCAGGCGCTCGAGCGGCTGGGCATCGCGCTGCTGGTGGGCAGCGGCCTGTTCGAGCTCGCCACCGGCGTGGTCAACGCGCAGGTCTACTACCCCTTCCACTTCTCGTTCGTCATCGCCCACTACTACGGCGCCTGGCTGTTCACCGGCGCGCTGGTCCTGCACGTCGCGGTCAAGCTGCCGGTGATGGGCCGGGCGTTCCGCGCGCGCGGCGTGGTCGCGCCGCTGCGCGAGAGCCTGGAGCGCACCGCGCCCGAGCCGCCGGACGCCGACGGGCTCGCGCCGCTGCACCCCGCGGCGCCGACCATCAGCCGCCGCGGGCTGTTCGGCCTGGTCGCCGGGAGCTCCGGACTGCTCGCGCTGCTGACCGTGGGACAGGCGGCCGGCGGGCCGCTGCGGCCGCTCGCGCTGCTGGCGCCGCGCCGGGACGGATTCCCGGTCAACAAGACCGCGCGCACCGCCGGCATCACGCCCGAGTTGGTGGCCGGCTGGCGGCTGGACATCAGCGGGCCGCGGCCGGTCTCGCTGACGCGCGCGCAGCTCCAGGCGCTACCGCAGCGCACGGCGACGCTGCCGATCGCCTGCGTGGAGGGCTGGTCGACCACGCAGACCTGGAGCGGCGTGCCGCTGGCCGCGCTCGCCCGCCTGGCCGGTGCGCGGGAAGGATCCGCGCTGCGTGCCGTCTCGCTGCAGCCGCACGGCGCCCTGCGCCACGCCACGCTCGCGCCCGACCAGGTGGCCGACCCGCGCTCGCTGCTCGCGCTCGCCGTCAACGGCCGCGCCCTGTCGCTCGACCACGGCTATCCGGCGCGGATCATCGTCCCGGCGCTGCCGGGCGTGCACAACACCAAGTGGGTGGCGCGGCTGGAGGTGCTCGACGCATGATCGCCCGCCGCTACGGCGCCTCGCCCTGGCACCTGGCCGGGCACGCGGCCTACCTTGGTCTCGCCGCCTACGTGCTCGCGCGGATGCTCGACCGCCCGGCCGCGGCGAACATCGTCGCCTGGCTGGTCGCCGCCGTCGTCCTGCACGACCTCGTCGCGCTGCCGCTCTACACGCTGCTCGACCGGCTGCTCTGGCGCGCCGCGCCGCGGCGGCTGGCCGCGGCGCTGCGCACCGCGGCCGTGCTCGCCGGCTTCACGTTCCTGGTCTTCTTCCCGCCGATCCTCGGCCGCAACGACCGCACGTTCGCCCGGGTGGCCGGGCACCCGCCGTCCGGCTACGCCGCCCGCTGGATCGCCGTCGCGGTCGCGGTCACGCTGCTGTCGCTCGCCGCGGCGCGCGTCAGCGCACGGCGGCGCGGGCGAACGCGCGGATCGCCACGGCGATGAACGCGACGGCGAACAGCGCGACCACCGCGAGGCTCAGCCACGCCTGGCCGGTCGCGCTGCCGGCGCCCCAGATGTCGTGCAGGCCGCTGCCCTGCGGGTCGGTCAGGCCGTAGCGCATCAGCGCCATCGCGTGGGTCAGCGGGAGGAACTTCGCGAACGTCGTCAGCGCGCCGGGCAGCGCGCCGATCGGGAACAGCGCGCCGGCGAAGAACCACGGCAGGATGGCGATCGCCGGCGTGACGCCGATGTACTCCTCCTGCTGGTGGATGCGGGCCGCGAGCGCCTCCGCGATCCCGTACATGAGCACGACGAACAGCACGGCCGCGGCGGCGAACCAGGCTATGCCGGCGGCGCTGACGTGGAAGTCCGCGCCGCGCAGCGCGGCGGCGGCGATCACCACCACGACCTGCAGCGCGCACAGGCCGAGCACGACGAGCAGGTTCCCGGCCACGAGCAGCGCGCGCGGGACGGGCGCGGCCAGCAGCTCGCGCTGCGCGCCGCTCTCGCGGTCGACGATCACGCCCAGCCCGGCGAACGTGGTGGCCAGCGGGACGAGCAGCCCGACCGTGCCCACCGCGACGAACGCCGTGTAGTCGATCGCCGAGTGCAGCCCGCCGAGCGCCGTCTTCAGCGCCGGCGCGATGACCAGCGCGAACAGGATCGGGGTGAGCATCGGCACCGCGATCTGGCGCGGGTTGTGGGCGGTGAGCGCGGCGCGCCGGGCGGCGTGGGGGCCCAGCGCGCGCCCGAGCCCGGCGCGCCGGGGAGCGGCGGCGGTGGAGGGGAGGCGTCCCTCGGTCAGGGTGGCGGCCATGGGGAGGATCCTTTGGTTGGAAGGGGGTTTCAGGCGGCGGCGGGGAGGCCGGCGCCGGTGAGGCGCAGGTAGACGTCGTCGAGCGCCGGCCGGCGGCTGTTGACCGCGACGACGGCCAATCCGGCCCGGTCGAGCGCGGCGATGGCGTCGCCCGCGGTGGCGTCGCGCAGCGGGATCGTCACGGTCGAGCCGACGACCAGCGCCTCGCCGGCGGCGAGCCCGCGGGCGCCCAGCGCGGCCAGCGCAACGGACACCTCGCCGTCGATGCGCAGCTCGAGCAGCTCGCCGCCCAGCCCGGCCAGCAGCGCGGCCGGCGTGTCGAGCGCGACGATCTCGCCGGCGTGGACGATGGCCACGCGGTCGCACAGCCGCTCGGCCTCCTCGAGGTAGTGCGTGGTGAGCACGATCGTCATGCCGTCGCGGGCGCGCAGCCCGGCGATCACGTCGAGCAGCTCGAGCCGGATCCGCGGGTCCAGGCCGACGGTCGGCTCGTCCAGGAACAGCACGCGCGGCCGGGACACCAGCGCGCGGGCGATCTCCAGCCGCCGCCGCTGGCCGCCGCTGTAGCCGCCGACCGGCCGGTCGAGGATCTCCTCGACGCCGAGCGCGCCGGCGAGCTCGCCGATCGCCGCGCCGTCCACGCCCCACAGGCGGGCGTGCAGCTCGAGGTTGGCGCGGCCGGAGAGGCCGCGGTCGACCACCGGCTCCTGGAAGACCACGCTGCTGACCGCCCGCGCCTGCAGCGGGCGGCGGACGACGTCGTAGCCGGCCAGCGCGGCGCCGCCGCTCGTGGGCGCGATGGTCGTCGTGAGCATGCCGATCGTGGTCGACTTGCCGGCGCCGTTGGGCCCGAGCAGGCCGAACACCTCGCCCGGGGCGACGTCGAAGTCGAGGTCCTTGACCGCCTCGACGCCTCCGGGATACGTCTTCGTGAGCCGGCGGACCGCGACCGCCGGCACGTCGTGCGCTGCCATTGTCGATCTCCTCGTGGGGGGTTCACGCCTTTGTCGAAATCCCGCGGGGAGATGTGACCGGGTCACATTCCGGTCGCGCCGGACGTCATAGGGGCGATGGACGAGCGAGATCTCCTGGCGGCCGAGTTCGAGCGCCAGCGGGCGCGGCTGCGGGCCGTGGCCTACCGCATGCTGGGCTCGGTCAGCGACGCCGACGACGCCGTGCAGGAGGCCTGGCTGCGCCTCAGCCGCTCCGACGCGGACGCGATCGCCAACCTGGGCGGCTGGCTGACCACGGTGGTGGCCCGGGTGTCGCTGGACATGCTGCGGGCGCGCCGCGCGCGCCACGAGGACTACGTCGGCAGCCGGCTGCCCGAGCCGCTGGTCAGCGAGCGGCTCGACGGCCAGGACCCGGAGCAGCAGGCGCTGCTGGCCGACTCGCTCGGGCTGGCGCTGCTCGTCGTGCTCGACTCGCTCGCGCCGCCGGAGCGGCTCGCGTTCGTCCTGCACGACATGTTCGCCGTGCCGTTCGGCGAGATCGCCGAGATCGCCGGCACGACCCCGGCGGCGGCCCGCCAGCTCGCCAGCCGCGCCCGCCGGCGGGTGCGCGGGTCGGCGCCCGCCGACGACTCGGACCTCACCGAGCAGCGCGCCGTGGTCGACGCCTTCCTGGCCGCGTCGCGCGACGGCGACTTCGACCGCCTGGTGGCGATCCTGCACCCCGACGTGGTCTTCCGGGTCGACGCCGGCGGGCGCGGGCCGCTCGCCCGCGAGCCGATCGCCGGCGCCGAGGCGGTCGCGCGCCAGGTGCTCGCCCGCGGCCGGCCGTTCGCCCGCTTCGCCCGCCACGCGGTGGTCAACGGCGGCGCGGGCGTGATCGTCGCGCCGCACGGGCGGCCGGTGGCGATCGTGGCGATGGCCATCGCCCGGGGGCGCGTGACGGCCATCGACCTGATCGCCGATCCGGAGAAGCTGCGCGCCGCTACGCCGGCCAGCGCTCCGGCACCAGCACCACCCGGAAGCCGTCCGGATCCGCGAACGTGAGGCCGTGCGCGGCCCAGTACGGGTTGGCCGGCGCGACCGGGTCCGCGCCCAGCCGGGCGGCCGCCGCATCGACCGCCGCCCGGTCGCCCAGGTAGAGCACGAGCAGGGACTCCGGGTGCGGCTCGGGCGCGGCGTGGGCGCCGCCGGAGGTCAACTCGAGGTGCGCACCGGTGCCGGGGACCTCGAGGAACACGCCGTCGTAGCCGGCGTGGTCGCGGAAGCCGCCGAGCTCCACGAGCCCGAGCCCGTCGCGATAGAAGGCGACGACCTCGGCGAGGCGCTCGGTGTGGCGGGCGACGCGCAGCTGCACGGCCTCAGGCCCCCGCGGCGGCGAGCGCGACGTCGAGGGCCGTGCGCAGCGGCGCGAGGTCGCCGCGCACCTGCGAGAGCAGCAGGCCGCCCTGGTAGGCGCTCAGCAGCGCCGTGGCCAGGCGCTCGGGCTCGTTCACGCGCAGCCGGCGCAGC
>JAICUS010000323.1 GCA_025935735.1 Solirubrobacteraceae bacterium
CCACCGCGGCGTCGAGCAGCAGCGCCGCCTCCACCTCCGCGGGCCCGATCCGGTAGGCGCCGCTCTTGATGATGTCGTCGGCGCGGCCGTGGAAGTACAGCTGCCCGCGCTCGTCCGCCTGGGCCGTGTCGCCCGTCAGCAGCCAGCCGGGCGGCGCGCCCAGATGGCACACGGGGTCGTCGGCGGCGACCGCTATCTGCCCCGGCGCGCCCTCGGGCACGGGCTGCAGGTCGTCGTCGAGCAGCGCGATCCCCCGCCCCGGGTACGGCCGGCCGAGGCACATGGGATCCAGCGCGCCCAGCATCGTCGAGTGGCCGATCAGCGCGTTCGCCTCGGTCTGGCCGTAGGCGTTGTTCACCGTCACGCCCAGCTCCTCGTCCGCCCAGGCCAGCAGATCCGGCTCGACCGCCTCGGCGCCGGTGACCAGGCAGCGCAGCCGCAGCCCGTCCAGCCGCACTCCGGACTGGCGCAGCAGCCGCAGCACGGTCGGCGGGAACAGCCCGACCGACACGCCGTGCGCGCGCAGCAGCGCGACCGTGCGCTCGGGGTCGAACCGGCGCTCGCGGAACGCCACCACCGGGATGCCGTGGGCCAGCGGGACGAGCAGCCCGAGCCACAAGCCGCCGCCCCACGCCCAGTCGACCGGGCCGTAGGAGACGTCGCCGGGCCGGATGCCGTCAAGCGCGAAGTCGATCGCGTGGTGGCCGAGCAGCACGCGGTGCCCGTGCAGGATCCCCTTGGGCTTGCCGGTCGTGCCCGACGTGTAGAGCAGGATCGCCGGCGTGTCGGGCGCGGTCGCGGCGAACGGCGCGGGCGGCCCGTCGCGCAGTTGTGCCGGCGGCACGCCCTCGGGGCCGATCAGCACCCGCGGCTCGCTGTCAGCCAGGCGGTGCGCGACGCCGTCGGCGCCGAGCACGTTGGAGATCGGCACGAGGATCGCCCCGAGCCGGAGCACGGCCAGCACGCACGCCGCCATGTCGACGCCCTGCGAGAGCTTGACCGCGACCCGGTCGCCCGGCGCGACGCCGAGCGCGGCGAGCCCGCCGGCCACGCGCGCCGAGAGCGCGTCCAGCTCGCCGAACGTCACCCGCCCGCCGCCGGCGTCGATCAGCGCGACGTCGCCGGCGGGCGCCCGCAGGCAGTCGGCGGCGATGTTGTACCGCGCCGGCAGCACGACCCGGAACCGCTCCGCCGCGTCCTCCCACGAGCGCGCGTCGCGCAGGACGAGGTCGCGCAGGCCGGTCACGCGAGCCCCAGCTCGGCCAGCACCTCGGCCGTGTGCTCGCCCAGGCCGGGCGGCGGCCGGCGCACCGCGCCCGGCGTGGCCGAGAGCTTCACGGGCACGCCGGTGACCCGCAGCGGCCCGGAGGCGTGGTCGGTCTCCACCACCATCTCGTTGTGGAGCACCTGCGGGTCGGCGAACACCTCCGCGTAGTCGTTCACCGGCCCGACGATCACGTCGTGCGACCACAGCACCTCGAGCGCGGCGTCGCGCGGGCGCTCCGCCAGCCAGCCGGAGATCAACTCGTCCAGCTCGTCGCGGTGCGCCAGCCGCTCGGCGTTCCCGCGGAAACGCTCATCCGACGCCAGCTCCGGCCGGCCGAGCGCCGCGCACAGGTTGGCGAAGAACTTGTCGTTGTAACAAGCGAGGTGCACGAAGCGGCCGTCCGCGCAGCGGTAGGCGTTGTAGGGCGCGTACCAGTCGATCGAGTTGCCCAGCCGCGGCTGCTGGCGCCCGAGCAGGAAGTACTGGCCGGTGTAGGGCGCCTGCAGGTGGATGAGCCCGTCGATCAGCGAGACGTCGACGCGCTGGCCCTCGCCTGTGCGCTGCCGCGCCCACAGCGCGCTCAGCGCCCCGTAGGCCACCAGCACCGAGGCCATCGCGTCGGCCACCGGCGGGCCGGCCTTAACCGGGTCGCCGCCCGCGGGCCCGGTCACGTTGAGCAGCCCGCTGACCGCCTGGGCCACCGGGTCGATGCCCGGCCGGCCGGCGTACGGGCCGTCGGCGCCGAACGTGGAGACGCCGACGGACACGAGCCGCGGGTTGCGCGCGTGCAGCGTCTCCCAGTCGAGCCCCAGCCGCGCCTTCGCGCGCGGGCGCAGGTTCTCCACCAGCACGTCCGCCCAGTCGACCAGCGCGCCGAGCACCTCGCTCCCCTCCTCCGTGCGCAGGTCGACCGCGATCGAGCGCTTGTTGCGGTTGATGCCCACGAACACGCCGCTGTCGGTCTCGGTGCGCGGCCCGATCCGGCGCGTCTCGTCGCCATTGGGCGGCTCGAGCTTGATCACGTCGGCGCCGAGGTCGCCCAGCAGCGTCGCGCCGTACGGCCCGGCCATCATCGACGCGGCGTCCAGGACGCGGATGTCCTCCAGCGCCCTCACGACGCCGGCAGCCCGAGCGCCCGGGCGACGATCGTGCGCTGGACCTGCGACGGGCCGCCGGCCACGGTGGCGATCACCGCGTCGGCGTAGTGCATGGTCAGCGGGTGCTCGTCGATGTAGGCGTAGCCGCCGTGCATGCCCATCGCCGCGCGGGTGGCGTCGGCGTAGAGCTCGGCCGAGGCGATCTTGGCCATCGACGCCTCCTTCTCGTACGGGCGCCCGAGGTCGTGCAGCTGCGCGCCGCGGTAGACGAGCAGGCGCGTCGCCTCGGCGCGGGTGAACAGGTCGACCAGCGGGTGCGAGATGCCCTGGAAGGCGCCGACCGGGCGGCCGAACTGCTCGCGCGTCTTCACGTGCTCCAGCGTGTCCTCCAGCACCTGGAACGTCGCCCCGACGAACCCGGCGCTGATGATCAGCCGCTCGAGCGCGAGGTCGGAGGTCAGCACGCGCCAGCCGCCGTTCTCGGGCCCGACCAAGCGATCGACCGGCACCTCCACGTCGTCGAGGAAGACCTCGTAGACGCCGGTGATCTTGCGGCCGAGCGTCGGCAGCCGCGCCAGCGTGACGCCGGGGGCGCTCGGGTCGAGCAGCAGCAGGCTGATCCCGAGGTGCTTGCGCGCGTCCGGATCGGTGCGGACGTAGAGCTGGATGAGCGTGTCCGGCAGCCCGGCCGCCTCGCAGAACGTCTTCTGGCCGCGGACGACGTAGCGCTCGCCGTCGCGCCGCGCGCGGGTCTTCAGCGACGCGGCGTCGGAGCCGGCGTCGGGCTCGGTCACCGCCACCGACAGCCGCAGCGAGCCGTCCATGATGCGCGGGATCAAGTCGGCCTTCTGCGCGTCCGTGCCGTGGGCGACCAGAGTCCGCAGCCCCGAGGAGGTGAGGCTGAAGCAGGCCACCAGGTCGGTGCTCGCCCGGCCCAGCTCCTCGGAGACGACCATCAGCTCGAGCGCGCCGCCCGAGCCCCACTCGGGGTCGTCGAGCCCGATCCCGTACCAGCCCATGGCGGCGATGCGGTCGAACACCTCGCGCGGGTACGCGCGGGCCCGGTCCCACTCCAGCGCCTTCCACTGGTTGCACTCGCGGGCCACGAAGCGCCGCGCGGTCTCGCGCAGGAGTTCGATCTCCTCGCCGTCGATCCCGGTCACGTCAACGCTCCCTTCGCGGTGGCCATGGACGCGGGCGGAACCGCCGCGAGCGAAGCGCACAGCTCGCGGGCCGCGGCGAGCAGCTCCTCGCGCGAAGCGAGCACCCGCGCGACCGCCCCGCCGGCCAGCGCATCCTCCGCGCTCCACGTCGTCCCCGTGTAGGTGAGCCCCGCCGCCCGCACCGGTCCCACCACTTGCACCAGCCGCCGCATCAGCGGCTCGGGCAGCCGGAACCCCTTGGCCAGCTCGGGCAGGGAAAACCGCGCCGAACGGCTCGCGAGGCAGACGTCGCAGGCCAGCGCGAGCCCCCAGCCGCCGCCGATCGCCGGCCCGTGCACGGCGGCCACGGTCGGCTGCGGCAGCTCGCCCAGCGCGAGCAGCACCTCGGCGATCAGCTCGAAGCGCCGCTCGCGCGCGGTCTCGTGCAGGTCCGCGCCGGCGCAGAACGCCTCGCCGGCGCCGGTCAGCAGGACCGCGCGGCAGTCGCCGAGCGTGCGCAGGTGCTCGCGCAGCGCCTCCAGCAGTGCGACGTCGAACGCGTTGCGGCGCTCGGGCCGGTCGAGCACGAGCTCGGCGACGCCGTCGCGGTCGGTGCGGGAGACGCTCATCGCGCCGCCGGCACCCGCTCCGGCCAGACCTCGCCGATCACCTCGCGGCGCAGCAGCTCGGCCGCCTCGGCGGGGTCCGGGCCGAGCGGGGCGCCGATGTAGAACTCGGTGTAGCCCTCGGCCTCGGCCAGCCCGCGCAGCTCGAGCAGCGGCCCGACGACCTCCTCCGGCGTGCCCGAGATCACCAGCGCGTCGGCCAGCTCGGCGGAGACGCGGTCGGCCGCCCCGGCCAGCCCATGGCCGGCGTCGACCGCGGCCTTCACCGCCGCCGCGCACTCGATGTCCAGGCCAACGGCGGCGAGGTCGTCCCACAGCGCCGGGTTGCTGACGGTCAGCGCGGCCTGGCGGCGGGCCTGGGCGCGGGCGGCCGCGCGGTCGGCGGACACCGACAGGTTGATGCCGTAGATCAGCCGCAGCGGCGGCAGCTCCGGCGGGCGGACCGCGCGCATCGCGGCCAGCCCGCACAGCTCGCTGAAGCGCCCGCAGCGGAACGCGGCGAGCGAGACCGTGGGCAGGTTCGACGCCGAGATCATGCCGTCGGCCACCGTGGCGGCCACCTTCTGGATCTTCGGCCCGACGCCGGCCACGACGACGGCCGGCGGACGCTCGACCTCGAACGTGAGCCTGGCCACCGCGCCCGGCCGGAAGCCCAGCGTCTCGCCGAGCACCGGGAAGCCGTCCAGCTCGACCGCCTCGCCCGCCCACAGCGCGCGCATCAGCACGATCGCCTCGCGCGCCACGGTGACCGGGCGGCGCTTCGCGAACAGGCTGTTCACCAGCGCGCCGCCGGTGCCGAAGCCGAGGACCATCTCGCGCCCCGGCGCGACCAGCTCGGCGATCGTCGCGGCCGAGGAGGCCATCTCCACCGGGTTGCGGCCGACGGCGTACGTGACGTTCGTGCCCACGCCGCAGCCGGCTTGCGCGAGCCCGGCCAGCAGCACGTAGACGTTGCGGGCGAGCATCTGGTCCTGCACCCAGACGACGTCGACCGCGTCGCGCAGCGCCTCGCCGACCGCCAGCAGCTCGCGGGCGCTGCTCCACGGCGCCAGCTGGATGCCGAGGCGACTCATCAGACGTCTTATAACCGCTCGTCCGGATTCGCGCAAGCGATTGACTCGTCTGACCTCTTGTGCTTGACTCCGCCGCGGTGTCAGCGGCAATCAGTCATCAGACGTCCGATGAGTTCCGGCCGCGGCGGGTGGCCGACCGCGTGGTGGAGGAGCTCCGCACGTTCATCGAGAGCAACGGCCTGGAGCCGGGGACGAAGCTGCCGACCGAGCGCGTCTTCCTCGAGCAGCTCGGCGTCAGCCGCTCCTCGCTGCGCGAGGCGGTGCGCGTGCTGGCCACGCTCGGCCTGGTGGACGTCCGCCACGGCGACGGCATGTACGTGGCCGCGCCGCCCGAGGCGTGGCGGGAGTCCTCCTCGGCGATCTTCGACGCCACCGAGGAGCACGCGCTGCGCAACCTGGTGGAGACGCGGCTGGGGATCGAGATCGCCGCGGTGACCGCGGCCGTGCAGCGGGCCACGGACGAGGACCTGGACCGCCTGCAGCGGCTGGTGGACGAGCAGGCGCGCAAGCTGGCGCGCGACCCCGCCTACTCCTGGGAGCCGCTCGGCTTCGAGCTGGCGGTGATCGAGGCGACCGGCAACACCTGGCTCTACGAGGTCGAGCTGCAGCTCCGCGAGGCCTGGCTCTCCCTGTCACGCGGGCTGCGCGCCTCGGTCGCGCGCTACGGCGAGTGGGTGTCCGAGCACCAGGCGGTCCTGGCCTCGCTGCGCTCGCGCAACGCCACGCAGGCGCAGCGGCTGGTCACCGCGCACGTGAGCTTCGAGCGCTTCGCCGAGGACATACACGGGAGGGGCGGATGAAGTTCGGGTTGCGGCTGCCGGGCGCCGGCCCCTACGCCGGGCCGGAGGCGATCGTCGCGTTCGCCCAGAAGGCCGAGGAGCTGGGCTTCGACTCGCTGTGGATGACCGACCACATCGCGCTGCCGGTCGACGTCCGCACGCGCTACCCCTACCGGGCCGACGGCAAGTTCTTCTGGCCGCCGGAGACGCCGTACCTGGACACCGTGCTCACGCTCGCCTGGGCGGCGGCGGCCACCGAGCGCATCCAGGTGGGCACTTCGGTGCTCATCGCCGGCTGGCACCACCCGGTCAACACGGCCAAGGCGCTGGCCACGCTCGACGTGCTCAACGGCGGCCGGACGATCTGCGGCATCGGCACCGGCTGGATGCGCGAGCAGTTCGAGATCCTCGGCGCGCCGTTCGAGACCCGCGGCGCGCGCACCACCGAGTACATCCGGCTGCTCAAGCACCTGTGGAGCGCGGACGAGATCGACTTCCAGGGCGAGCACTTCTCCTTCGGCGGCTTCAAGCTCTACCCCAAGCCCGCCCGGCAGCCGTCGATCCCGATCTGGTGCGGCGGCAAGAGCGAGGGCGTGCTGCGCCGGGTGGCCGCGGTGGCCGACGGCTGGCACCCGCTCTACATCACGCCCGACGAGCTGGAGACCAAGCTCGGCCGCTTGGAGCGCTATCTGGCCGAGCACGGGCGCAGCCTCGATGAGCTGACCCTCTCCGCCCGCCCCGTCGACCAGGCGACGCTCGACGAGGCCACGATCGACCGCTACGCCGGCCTGGGCGTGGAGCTGCTGATCGCCGACACGTCGTTCGAGCACGACTCGCTCGCCGGCGTGCTCGACGAGGTGTCCCGCCTGGCCGACCAGCTGATGCCCTTCGCCGACCCCGTGAGGTGACCGCCGTGCTCGACCGGCTCTTCCACATCGCGATCAACTCGACCGACCTCGAGCGCTCGGTGGCGTTCTACA
>JAICUS010000067.1 GCA_025935735.1 Solirubrobacteraceae bacterium
GCTTTAGCAGCGGCGGGTCGTCGATGCCGTCCATCACCACCAGCAGCTGGTTGAGCGCGAGCCCGCCGCCCATGCCCATCATCCCCGGGACCACGGCGTTGACCGCGTGGCCGAGCTTGCGGTAGAAGGCGGGATAGCGGTCGCGCGCCGGCTCGGCGCGCATGGCGAACAGCTTCTCGCGCCAGGCCCGGGTCTCCTTGATCAGGTCGCCGGTCGAGGTCAGCGCGCCCTGGGGGCCGAAGAAGTTCGTGTCGTGGATCGTGCCGGTCTCCAGCGGCTGGAAGCCCGAGCCCAGCGACTGCCGGCGCATGCCCACGGCGTCGATCTCGTCGATGAACACGATGCACTGCCCGCCCCACTTGCTGGCCA
Organism: Solirubrobacteraceae bacterium; assembly: GCA_025935735.1. The sequence goes on from JAICUS010000067.1 coordinate 370, forward strand.
TCTTCTTGGCCTTGCGGGCCAGAAAGCGCACGATCACCGCGTCCATCCCGATGAACGTCTGGGCGAAGCCGGAGCCCGGGATGGTCACGAACGGGCAGTTGAACGACGTGGCGATGGCCTTGGAGAGCATCGTCTTGCCGGTGCCGGGCGCGCCCAGGAACAGCACGCCGCGCTCGCGCTTGCCGCCGGCCTTCTCGAACTCCTCGCCGGACTGCCAGAGCGAGACGACGCGGGTGATCTCCTGCTTGGCCTCGGCCTGGCCGCGGACGTCGTCGAGCTTGACCCCCCAGTTCGCGTCGCCGGGCTCGTAGGTCTTGATCTGCTGGATGCCCATGCCGACGAGCGGCCCGAACAGGATCCCGAAGTTGACGACGAACAGGACGAAGAACGTGAAGAACAGCGTCACCGCCTGCGTCAGCAGGTTCGGGATGTTGTTGCCGATCGTGTTGAGCGCGTCGAAGACGCTCTCGTTGTTGGCCCAGGCGATGCCGCCCAGCACGCAGACGAGGATCAGCCCCAGCCAGAACCAGACGCGGAACTTGTGGCGCCAGTACCACAGCCGGCGCCGGGACACCACGTCCTGCTCCTTCAGCGCGGCCTCGGCGCCGTAGAGCGCGGGGGAGGGGATCAGCTTGTGGGCGAGCACGTCGATCGCCCCGCGGAAGATCACGATGCCGGCGACCGTGCCCACCAGCGCCCACGGCAGCGCCCAGCCGTAGGTGTTGTGCAGCAGCACGTAGAGCGCGGGCGACGTGAGGATCGCCACCACGGCGGCCGCGCGACCCAGCGCCCGCCATTCCTTGGCCAGCGAGATCGCCTGCTCGTTCACCCGCCGCTGCAGCCGCGGCGGCTCATCCCTCGACACGCAGAGCAATATACGCACGCTCCGAACGCGCGACGACCGGGCTTTAGCCCGCTCTTAGCGTTGGACGGATTTCCTACTTCAACGTGGCCTGGAGGCGCAACACGCGCGCCGCGGACTGCCGCACGCGGGCGCGGAACGCCGGCGAGCGGTGCGCCTCGGCCAGCAGCGCCCGGTAGACCCGCAGCCACGAGCCTTGACCGGTGGTCAGAACGATGTCGGCACCCGCCCGCACGGAGCGCACCGCAGCCTGCTCGAGGCTGCCCGTGGCGCGCACCGCCGCGGCCTCCATCGAGTCCGTCATCACCACGCCGCGGAAGTGCAGCCGCGCCCGCAGCAGCCCGCCGAGGATCGCCGGCGACTGGGAGGCGATCCGGTGGCGGTCCAGCGCCGGATAGAGCGCGTGCGAGCTCATCACCAGCGGCACGCCGGCGGCGATCGCCGCGCGGAACGGCGCCAGGTCGGCGCGGGTTGGCGCGCCGCCGCCGATCGTGGCCGAGCCGTGGTCGGTGTTGACGGTCGCGCCGCCCAGCCCGGGGAAGTGCTTGGCGGTGGGAGCGACGCCGCTCGCCCGCCAGCCGCGCACGGCGGCGGCCACGGCGCGCGCCACCCGCGCCGGGTCGCGCGAGAAGGCGCGCGAGGCCAGCGCGGCGCCGTCCACCGACGGCACGTCGGCCACGGGCGCCAGCGCCACGTTGATGCCCAGGCCCCGCAGCGCCCGGCCGGCGGCGCGGGCGTCGGCGCCCGGGTCCTGGTCGGCCTGGGCGGCGACCGGCGGCGCCCAGCCGACGTTGCGGATCGCGCCGCCCTCCTGGTCGATGCAGACGATCGGGGTAAAACGGCCCGCCCGCCCCGCGGCGTGCAGCGTCCGGGTCAGCGCCCGCAGCTGGCCGGGGGAGGCGATGTTGTCGCGGAACAGGATCGCCCCGGACGCCTCGCCGCGGCGCAGGATGCTCCGCACGTAGGCGGGGACGGCCGTGCCCTGGAAGCGCAGCACGACGAGCTCGCCCACCTGGCGCGCGAGCCCCAGCCGGGCGATCGCGCTCGGCGTGTGCGGCTTGACGGCGGGCGTCGCGAGCGCCGTGGCCGATGCGGCCGGCGGCGTGGGCGCCAGATCGGGCTGCCGCCCGTCCTGGCCCTGGGCGCCGATCGCCGCGCCGGCCACCAGCGCCGCGCCGGCCACGGCGAGCAGGGCGGCGCGGCGGCGCCGCACCGTGCGACGGGAGGGGGCGGCTATGGGTCCTGCGGCGTGCGGAACTCGCCGCCGTCGATGAGCTCGATGCGGTAGCCGTCCGGGTCCTGCACGAAGCAGATCCGGCCGACCTCCGGCCGCCCGCCCGGGTGGAACGGCGGCTTCTCGGGCGCGATGCCCTGCTCGGCCAGGCCGGCCAGCACGCCGTCGAGGTCGTCGACCGCCATCGCGATGTGGTTGTAGCCGTCGCCGAGGTCATAGGGCTGATCGCGCCCGGTGTTCACGGTCAGCTCAAGCGTGTCGGAGTCGCCAGGAAGTCCCAGATAGACGTTGAATGCCGTCTCGAACTGCAGCTTGCCGCGCCGCTCGTAGCCGAGCGCCTCGTAGAAGCGGACCGAGCGCTCGGGGTCGAGGACGCGTATGCAGGTGTGGACGTAGCGCCTGGCCATGTGCGCACAAACGGTATCGCCAGAGGATTGGGCGGAGCCGTTCAGGGGCACTGTCAGGTTCAAGACAACCTCCCGGCCCCAGGAGGAGAGGTACATGCAGGGCTTTGGCCTGATCATCGACGAGCTCGAACCCGGCACCACGCGGATCGCGCTCCACGGCGAGCTCGACCTCGCCCACGCATACACGTTCGACGAGGAGCTGCGGCTCGTCGAGGCGGCCAAGCCGTCCTGCGTCGTGCTCGACCTGCGCGAGCTGACCTTCCTGGACTCCTGCGGGCTCGCCCGCCTGCTGGCGGCGCGCCGGCGCGCGCGCCGGGACCGCCGCCGGCTGCTGCTGGTGCGCGGCCCGGCGGCGGTCCAGCGGCTGTTCGCGATGGCCGCGCTCGACGAGTCCTTCGAGATGGTCAGCGAGCCGCCGGTCCCGGCGGCACCGTAGCCCGCGGCGCCCCGAGCTCCACCTCGACGCCGTCGGCGTCGAAGGACACGTCCCCCTGGACCTTGACCGCCTCGGGCAGCGGCGCCTCGTAGCTCCAGGCGGCGTCCGGGATGCCGGGCAGCGACCAGTAGGTGGCCTCGCCCTTGTACGGGCACTGCGTGCGCTTCTCCGCCTGGGTGAGCACGCCGGCGGCCACGTCGGCCCGCGGGACGTAGACGCGCGTGGCCAGGCCGGTCTCGAACAGCAGCTTCGGCCGCTCCGAGCGGGCGATCACCACGCCGTTCATCCGCACCTCGACCGGCCGCGAGCTCTCGTGGACGTCGACGCGGTGGTACGGGTCGCGCAGGTGGGCGAACACCCGCTCCTCCTCCACGAACCAGCCGTCCATGCGGTTCCAGTAGACGGCGGCGTAGCCCTTCAGCCAGCCCGCCTCGGGCTTGGGGTCCTCGTAGGCCCAGACGACGTTCTCGGCGTCGCCGGCCGACCAGTAGGAGGCGTCGCCCTTGAACGGGCAGTGGGTGGAGTGATCCGTCTTCGTCAGCCGGGCGGCGTCGAAGTCCTCCAGCGGCACGTAGGGCACGGGGAGGATGCCGGTCTCGTAGAGCAGCTTTGCGCGGGTGGTGTCGAACAGCGCGCCGTCGCCGAGGACGGCGCGCAGCCGCGGCGCGTAGTCGGCGAACCAGATGCGGTGCTTCGGGGCGGCCTCCAGCGAGAAGTTGAACTCACCGGCTGGGGAGCCGGCCAGCGGGCCGGTGCCGATCGAGAGCGTCATGGCAGCCACCTGTCTCCCGCGGGCGTGACCACGAGCTCGTGGGTCCACGCCCGCTCCGTCTGGTTTGCGAGGTACTCGACCGCGCGGGCGATCTGCGCCTGGTCGGCCGTCTCGCGCGGGTCGCGTCCGGCGGTCATGGACGCGGTCTTCGGCGACTCGATCGTCGCGTCGACGATCAGCAGCGCCACGTGGATGCCCTGCTCGCGCAGCTCCAGCGCCGCCGAGTGGGTCAGCGCCCGGGTGGCCGCGGCGCCGGCGGCCCACAGCCCGCGCCCGGCGATCGCCCGCCGCGCGGAGCCGCCGGTGACCTGGATCAGCGTCCGCGCGCCCGCCCGCACGCCCTCGGACAGGAAGACGAACGCCTGCTCGGCCACCGCCGCCGTCCAGCCGCGGAAGCCGTCGACGGTCGCCTCGGCGAACGGCCCGCCGCCGAACGGCCCGCTCGACGGCGGCCGGGCGGCGCTGACCGCGTTGACCACCAGGTCCAGGCCTCCCATCCGGTCGCGTGCCTCCTCCAGCGCCCCGCGCAGCGACTCCGGGTCGCTCGCGTCCGCCTTCAGCGCGAGCCCGCCGGCGGCGCTCACGCGCTCCAGCGTGTCGGCCGAGCGGGCGACGGCGCCGCCCTGCCAGCCGGCGGCGAGATGGTGCTCGAGGATGGCGCCGCCGAGGTTGCGGGCGCCCAATACGACGAGGGAGGGCATGCCCGCATCGTGTCAGGCCGGCTGTCTGCGCCTGATGGGGAGCTGCGCGACGGCGATCCCGCCGGCCACCAGGACGGCGCCGGCCACGGCCAGCCCGGTGACCTTCTCGCCGCGCACGAGCGCCCCCAGCGCCAGTGCGCCGAACGGGATCACCAGCGAGATGAACGATGTGGTCACCACGGGCATCTCGCGGATCAGGATCGTCAGCGTGACGAACGTGAAGCCGGTGCCGAGCAGCGCGAGATAGAGGATCGAGAACACCGAGTCGGCCGACCAGCTCGTGGCGCCCCAGCGCTCGCTCAGCCCGGAGACGGCCAGCAGCAGCACGCCGCCGCCGAGCATCGCCCAGCCGTTGAGCGCCAGCGGGTCCAGCCGGCCGCCGCGCCGCTTGATGCCGACGTTGCCCACCGCGCTGGCCAGCGGGGAGAGCACGACCGCGGCGGCGGCCAGCCCGGCGTGGCGGCCGCCCAGGTGCAGCGACTGCCCGAACGCCAGCGCCAGCCCGCCGAGCGCCACGGCGACGCCGGCCACGAGCCGCGGCCGCAGCGGCTCCTCCGGCAGCGTCGCCGCGGCCAGCAGCGCCATGTAGAGCGGCAGCACGCCGAACAGCACGGCGGTCAGCCCGGACGGCACGTACTGCTCGGCCCAGTAAATGAGGCCGTAGCTGGTGGCGAACGGCAACGCGGCGACGAGCGCGGCCAGCCGGAAGTCGGTCCTCAGCGGGCGCCCGAGCAGCCGGGCCGCCGTCAGCACGCCCAGGCCGGCCAGCGCGAAGCGGATCCCCGCCCCGAGAAAGGGCGCGACACCGTCCAGGCCGACGGCGATGACCACCCACGTGCTCGACCACACGAGCACGCAGCCGGCGTAGAGGGTCCAGACGACAGAGCGCGGCACGGCCGGAGAGGGTATGACTCCGCCCGATGCGCGTCGCGCTGATGATCGAGGGCCAGGAGGACGTGACCTGGGAGGACTGGGTCGCGCTGGCCGACACCTGCGAGCGCTGCGGGATCGAGGCGCTCTTCCGCTCCGACCACTACCTGTCGGTGGGCGGCGAGCTCGCGCACGGCTCGCTCGACGCCTGGGCGACGATCAACGCGCTGGCCGCCCGGACCACGCGGCTGCGGCTGGGCACGATGGTCTCGCCGACGAGCTTCCGCCACCCGTCGATCCTGGCCAAGTGCGCCACGACGGCCGACCACGTGTCCGGCGGGCGGATCGAGCTCGGGATGGGCACCGGCTGGTCGGAGGTCGAGCACACCGCCTACGGCTTCCCGTTCCTGTCGATGAAGGAGCGGATGGACGTGCTGGAGGAGCAGCTGGCGATCGTCCACGACGGCCACTGGGGCGAGGGCGGCTTCTCCTTCCACGGCTCCCACTACACGCTGGTCGACCTCGACGCCCGGCCCAAGCCGGTGCAGCGGCCGCACCCGCCGCTGATCATGGGCGGCGGCGCCGGGCCGCGCGCCGCCCGGCTGGCCGCCCGCTACGCCGACGAGTACAACACGAACTTCGTCACCCCGGACGAGGCGGCGCGGCGGCGGGAGAGCATCGTCGCGGCGTGCGAGAAGGCCGGCCGCGAGCCGATCCCGTTCTCGTTCATGACCACGACGATCGTCGCCGCCGACGAGGCCGGCGTGCGGCGCCGGCTGGACGAGCTGGGGCACGAGCCGGACCGCGACTCGGCGTTCGTGGGCACGGTCGAGCAGGTGGCCGAGCGGGCGCTGGCGTACGCGGCGGTGGGCGTCTCCCGGCTCTACCTCCAGCACCTGCTGCACCGCGACCTCGAGTCGGTCGAGCTGATCGGCCGCGAGCTGGTGCCGGCGGTCGCGTGATGGCCGACGATGACGACTGGGTCGGCGAGCCGCCGGAGGGGCGCCATACGCGCGACCGGGCGAACCCCGGCTTCTGGGCGAATCAGTGGCAGCCGCTGGCCATCGGCGGCGCGGTGCTGGCGATCCTGATCATCGTCGTGATCATCCTCGCGCTGGCGTAGGCTCGGCCGCCGCCCGCCCCGCGTTCTCGACCATCGCGTCGATGATCCGCGGCCAGGCGCCGCGGGGCAGCCCGTGGCCCATGCCCGCGATCTCGACCAGCCGCGCGCCGGGGATCGCCTTCGCCGTCGCCCGGCCGCCGGACGGGCGCACGAGCTTGTCGTCGGCGCCGTGGATGACCGTGGTGGGCACGCGCAGCCGGCGCAGCTGGGCCTCCCGGTTGCGGTCGGCCACGATCGCGTGCAGCTGGCGCAGCGGCCCGGCGGCGTCGTGGCCGCGGTCGAAGCTGCGGGCGGCGATGTCGCGCAGGTCCTCGACGTCGGGCTCGTAGCCCGCGCCGCCGATCTTGGTGAACAGCTCGACCCCGTGCTCGATGTAGGCGTCGCGGTCCTTGGGCGCCGGCTTGAGCAGCAGCGCGTACATGCCCATCGCCGGCTGGCCCGTCCAGAAGCTGCCGGTGTTGGACATGATCGACACCAGCGAGAGCACCCGGTGGGGGAAGCGGATGGCGATCGTCTGGGCGATCATCCCGCCCATCGAGGCGCCGACCACGTGGGCGCGGCGGATGCCCAGGTGGTCGAGCACGCCGACGCTGTCGGCCGCCATGTCGGCCAGCGAGTAGGCGGGATGGCGGTCGCGCCGGACGATCTTCCACAGCGGCGGCGTGCCGAGATGCCGCAGCCGCGACGAGCGCCCGATGTCGCGGTTGTCGTGGCGGATGACGAAGAAGCCGCGGCCCGCCAGCTGCTCGCAGAACTCCTCGTGCCAGGCCAGCATCTGCGTGCCCAGCCCCATGATCAGCAGCATCGCCGGGTCGGCGGGGTCCCCGAACGTCTCGTAGCAGATGTCGACCTCGCCGACGCGACAGAGCTCTTCGGCCATGTCAACGACTGTAACCTGCCGCGCCGTGGCCGAGCGCAGCCGTGTGATCGATCTCCCGGACGGCCGCGCGCTGGCGGTCACCGAGGCGGGCGACCCGGCCGGCGCGCCCGTGGTCTTCCACCACGGCACGCCGAGCTCCGGCGTGCTCTACGCGCGGTGGGCCGGCGACGCGCGCGAGCACGGCGTGCGGCTGATCGGCTACGACCGCGCCGGCTACGGCGGCTCCGACCGCCGCGCCGGGCGCGCCGTGGCCGACGTGGCCGCGGACGTCGACGCGCTGGCCCGGGCGCTCGGCATCGAGCGCTACGGCACCTGGGGCGTCTCGGGCGGCGGGCCGCACGCGCTGGCCTGCGCGGCGCTCTCGGAGCGCTGCGCGGCCGCCGCGACGTTCGCCTCGGTCGCGCCCTACGGCGAGCCGGACCTGGACTGGACCGCCGGGATGGGGGAGGAGAACGTGCGCGAGCTCGGCGCGGCGCTGGAGGGCGAGGCCGCGCTGCGCCCGTTCCACGAGGAGTTCGCCGCCGCCGTGCTGTCGATCGGCGCCGAGCAGCTGGCCGAGGAGATGAAGACCCTGCTCAGCCCGGTCGACGCCGCGGCGCTGACCGGCGCCTACGCGGAGTACCTGCTCGAGTCCTTCCAGGCCGGGCTGCGCCCGGGCGTCGACGGCTGGCTGGACGACGACCTGGCGTTCACGCGCCCCTGGGGCTTCGACGTGGCCGGGATCTCGGTGCCCGTCCAGCTCTGGCAGGGCGACCAGGACCTGATGGTCCCGCACGCCCACGGGGGGTGGCTCGCCCGGCGCATCCCGGGCGTCGAGGCGCGCATGCCGCCCGGCGAGGGGCACCTCACCGTCGTGGACGACCACATCGGCGAGGTGCACGCCTGGCTGGCCGCCCGGCTCTAGGCGTTCAGGCCGATCGGGCAGCTCACGCCCGTGGCGCCCAGGCCGCAGTAGCCGTTGGGCACCTTGGCCAGGTACTGCTGGTGGTAGTCCTCGGCGTAGTAGAACTCGCCGGCGTCGGCGATCTCCGTGCTCACCTCGCCGTAGCCGGCGGTCGCCAGGCGCTCGGCGAAGGCCGCGCGGGTCGCCTCGGCGGCTGCGCGCTGCTCGGGTGAGGTCACGGAGATCGCAGAGCGGTACTGGGTGCCGACGTCGTTGCCCTGGCGCATGCCCTGCGTCGGGTCGTGGCCCTCCCAGAAGAGCTTGAGGATCTCCTCGCGGCTGGTCTTGGACGGGTCGAACACGACCAGGACGACCTCGGCGTGCCCGGTGCGGCCGGAGCACACCTCCTCGTAGGTGGCGTTGGGCGTGTGGCCGCCGGCGTAGCCGACGGCGGTGGTGTAGACGCCGGGTGCCTGCCAGAACACGCGCTCGGCGCCCCAGAAGCAGCCCATGGCGACGACGATCTGCTCGAGCCCCTCGGGGAAGGGGGGCTTCAGCGGCGTGCCGAGGACGAAGTGGGTGTCAGCGGTGGGGATGGGGTCGCGGCGGCCGGGGAGCGCGTCCTCCGGCGCCACCATGCGGGTCTTCGAGCCAAGGAGGAACATGCTCATACAGTAGGCCGAGGGCGCGATTCGTTACGTCTCGCCGTCCGGCCCGGTCATCGCCTCCAGCAGCTCCAGCGCCGCGGCCTGGGCGGGAGTGACGAGCACCTCGCCGTCCACGTCCTCCAGCTGCGGGAAGAAGCTGGCGTGCACCGCCACCTCGTCGTCGCCCGCGTCTTCGAGGACGATGACGGCGCGGCCCTGCGCATCCGTCGCATCGCCGTCCCCGCCGCCCAGGGCGGCGCCCGCGGCGGTCAGGACCGCGACGGCGAGGTCGTGCCAGTGCGAGAGGGCGTCGGCGCGCTCCTCCTCGGTCATCTGGGCGAGGTGGTGGCGGTTGCGCTCCGCGAGCGCGGCGACGGCCGCGGTCAGCGGCGCCTCCGCGAGGAGCTCGTCGGGATTGGACACACTGCCAGTATGCCCGGCCTCAGCACGCCTCCGTCCCGGGGACGGTGAAGTCCGGCCGCACGGGCGCGTCGCCCGGCAGCGGGAACGGCGCGTCGGCGCGGTAGGCGTCGAGCTTGATCGACGGGCCGCCCTGGATGGTGCTCGTCCGCGTGCAGTCCAGGAACGGCAGCGAGATGCTCGCGCGGTTGACGGCGACCGTCTGCACGGTCGGGGCGTGCAGCCACCACTCGGCGTTCGCGCCGGTGAGCAGCACGGCCACGCGGTGGCCCGCCGGGAGCTTCCAGTCGTCGCCGTAGAGGGGGAAGGACACCGTCCCCGAGCCGGGCAGCAGGTAGGTGCCGCGCGAGATGAGGATGGCACTGCCGGACGGGTCGACGTCGTAGACGTCGGCCACCAGGTTGGCGTTCGGGAGCGTCGTGGACGCGTCGACGGTGACCTGCGGCACGCCGGCGAGGTGCGCGCCGGCGGTCAGCGGCGGCGAGACGGTCCAGACGCCCTCGCCGTTGGGCGAGCCGCCCTCCGCCGTGCCGTTGTTCGTGCCGTCGTCGCTGTAGATGCCGGCGTTCAGCGTGCGGGTGACCGCGGTCGAGTCCGCCGGCGGCCAGCTGTCCTCGGCGCGCCACGTGCCGTCGCTCGTCTCGACGGCGATCGGCGGGTCGGTGTCCGGGGCGGCGGCGTCGCCCTTGACGTAGCGGTTGTAGAAGCGCATGACCTCGTCGAACCAGCCGGCGCGGCCCTCGGCCAGGCGGCCGGAGGCGTCGGTGTCGTTGCCGCGGACGTGGTCCCACATGCCGAACCAGGCGCGCTTGGGGCCCGTCAGGCCGTTGAACAGATCCCACGTGCCGTCGGGCTTGGTGTTGTTCTCCAGGAAGCCCTGGGTGAGGAACAGCGGGGTCGACTTGCCGTGCGTGGCGGCGATCAGGTCGCGCGCCCGCCAATACGCGGAGGAGTGATTCGAGTCCTGCTGGTCGGCCCAGTTGAGCAGCGGGCAGCCGGGCCGGGCCGTGTCGTTCAGCGAATCCGCGATGTAGCCGGGGTCGTCGCCGGTCTCGCCGGGCGTGGCGGCGATCGCGTCGTAGAGCGCGGGCGTGAGCAGCGAGTTCTCGAACCGCACGCCATTCGAGTACAGGTAGCGGTACATGTCGTAGACGGGCTCCTGCGCCACCACCGCGGCCAGCCCGGCCGGCTGCTGGGCGATCCCCATCAGCCCCGTCACCGCGTCGTAGGACTTGCCGTACATGCCGACCCTCCCGGTCGACCACGGCTGCGCGGCCGCCCACTGCACCGCCGCCTTGACGTCGGCCTGCTCGCCGGGGCCGCCCCAGTCCAGGCAGCCGGTGGAGCCGCCGAACCCGCGCAGGTCGACCTGCACCCAGGTGTAGCCGCGGTCCATCAGGTGCGCGCCCTCGATGAAGTCGTAGAAGCGGGCGGACGGGCCCGCTGCGCCGGTCGGCGTGTACGGCGTCCCCTCCACCGGGCCGGCGGGGCCGGTCTGGCCGGAGTGGTTGAAGTACGGGCCGATCGACAGGATCACCGGCGTCTTCGCATCCGCCGGCAGCGACGAGGGCCGCAGGACGTCGGCGTGCAGCCGCGTGCCGTCGGGCTCGGTGATCGTCGCCTGGCTCCAGGTCGAGCCGGGCGGCGGCGCGTCGGCGAGGGCTGGGTTGGTGAACGCGAGGAGGCCGAGGACGGCGGCGAGCAGGGTCCGCATGGAGACCTGCAACGCAGGCGGCGCGCGGAACTTACTCGTACAGCGTGAGCGCGGCGAGGATGGCGTAGATGGCCACGAGCGCCCAGCCCTCGAACGCCACCGCCTCGCCGTCGCCGGTGATCTGCCACACCGCCAGCGAGGTCAGCAGCAGCGCGCCGATGTAGACCGGCGCGAGCGCGAACGTCAGCTGGTGGGCGAACAGCAGCGAGATCAGCACCAGCACCGGGTACAGGAACGCCGCCACCTGGGCGACCGAGTTCTTCACCACGGAGATCGCCAGGTCCGGCTTGCCCTTGGCGGCCAGCAGGATGCCGGCGAAGTTCTCCACGGCGTTGCCGGCGATGGCCACGATGACGATGCCGGCGAACGCGTCGGACACGTTCAGCGCATCGATCGTCGGCCGCAGCGCCGCCACGAACCAGTCCGACACGAACGCCGAGCCGGCGCCGCCGACGACCAGCAGCCCGACGGCCAGCCCCATCGGCATCGGCTCGCCGTGCTCCTCCTCGCCGGGCTGCGGCTCGGCCACGGCGTCGCTGCGCAGGTAGGGGACCACCCAGGCGACGTAGACGAGCAGCAGCGCGACGGCGCCGATCGAGGAGATCTCGCGCACGTGGCGCGACGCGGGGTCGTGCGAGGCGTGCGCCAGCCCGACGATCACGATGATGAAGCTGGTCAGCAGCAGCAGCGTCGAGGTGTCCATCGGCAGCTTGGACTTGAAGCGCATGACGCCGTCGGGCGCGGCCCGCGCGCCGACCACGATCACCACGCCGAGCACCAGCAGCGCGTTGGCGAACAGCGAGCCGATGATCGACGTCTGGGCGACCACCGTCTCGCCGTCGTGCAGGGCGAAGATGACCACGAAGAGCTCGGGGAGGTTGCCCAGCGTGGACTGCAGGACGCCGGTGACCGCCGGCCCGAACCGCCGCCCGACCTGCTCGGTGGCCAGCCCGACCACGTGCGCCAGCCCGGCGAGCGCGACCGTGGCCAGCGCGAACGCCAGCCCGGACGGCCAGCCGCCGTAGTGGGCCACGCCGGCGATCACGGTGAACAGCGCGATGACGCCGAGGACGATCCGTTCGCTGCGCCCGAGCGCCGCCACGGCGCGCGAGCATACGGGAGGTCAGGATTCCATGATCCGCCGGCGCAGCGCATCGCCGCGCCCGGCGGCCACCGCCCGGGCGGCGCGCTGCTCGGACAGCTCGACGCCGCGCGCCGCGGCCAGCTCGACGAGCTCCTGGCGCTCGTCACTCTCCCGCGCCGCGCGCCAGAACAGCCAGCCGAACAGGCAGAGCGTGACCAGCGAGCCCTCGACCATCATGATCGCGCCGGCGATGCTCTGGTCGGCCAGCGGCCGCACGCGCCACAGCCGCTCGCCGGCCGCGTAGCGGGGATAGAACTCGGTGGTCGACCACAGCAGCACGTTGGCCAGCACGGTCTCGATCAGCCGCACGGCGACGATGTAGCCCAGCCGGGCTCCGTTGCCGAACCAGGCGGGCTTGGGCAGCGGGCCGAGCAGCGCCATCCACATGGCCATCCCGCAGGCCACGAACATCATGTGCTCCAGCGCGTGGACGTAGTCGTTCTGCACCGCGCCCTGGTAGAGCGCCGGCAGGTGCCAGACGTAGAAGTCGACCGCCCAGACGCAGATCGCCACGACCGGGTGGGTGAACACCCGCAGCCAGGCCAGCGCCGGCACCGCGAGGATCGGCTGCAGCAGCGGCCCGGTCAGCCCGAGGACGAGCAGCAGCGCGCCGATGTCGGCGATCAGGAGGTGCTCGACCATGTGGGCGAAGAACAGCTGGTCGCTGATCCGCCCGAGGCCGACCAGCGTGGCCACGCCGAGCGCCACGCCGCCGTACCAGCAGCACTGCCGCCATGCCGGGACCGGGTGCCCGCGCCCGGCCAGCGTGCGCGCCCGGCGGGCGTAGGCGAACGCGGCCACGGCCGCCGGGGCGAGCTGCAGCGGCGCGAGCTCCACGGCGTACGTGGGCATGCCGCCGACTGTAGTCGCGCCGGTGTGGGAGCGGCCGTCAGGCGGCTGCCGGGAGCAGCTCCTCCGTGGGCTGCTCCTCGGGGGCGCCGGCGACCAGCTCGGCCGCGCGCATCAGGTCGACCGCGGTCGAGCGGACCTGGGCCAGGATCTCGGCCAGCGCCAGGTCGGCGCCCTCGGCCAGCCGGGTGGCCCGGGCGGCGGCGCGCGACGCGAGGTCGCGGGCGTCCCAGGCGCGCTCGGAGTCCTCGTAGGCGCCGGCCAGCGACCACACGGCCTGGGCCAGCTCGGTGACCGCGAACGGCACGTCGGCGGGGATGGGCGTGCCGGTGCGGACGGCGCGCAGCGCGTGGCGGGCGAGCACGCGGGTGTTGCGCACGGCCAGGTCGACCTGGTGCACGCTGCGCTCGTAGAGGCCGACGTCCCGGCGGGCGCCAAAGCGCTGGGGCGCGGTGCGGGCGGTCTCCAGCCCGGTGGTCAGCGCGCCCTCCAGCGTGACGATCAGCGCGTCGATCGAGCGGGCGCCCGACAGCGCGCGCTCGCCGGCGCCGGTGTCGCCGGTGGCCAGCGCCGACGCGGTGCGCTCGAGCGTCCGGCCGAGCTCGCCGAAGACGGCCTGGGCGGCGCGGCCGACCTGCAGCGCCGGGTCGGGCGGGAACAGCAGCGCGCCGACCACGAGCGCCACGCCGCCGCCCACCAGCGCCTCGATGATGCGGTTCGGCGAGTAGCCGTGGGCGGGGTTGAGCGCCACCAGCAGGATCGCGGACACGGCGGCCTCGGAGATGACGATCTCGCTGCCGCCCAGCGCGACCGCGATGCCCATGGTGAGCAGCACCATCACGCCGATCTGCGGCGCTCCGGTGCCGATCAGGTGGATCAGCAGGTCGGCCAGCGTCAGGCCGAGCACGACGCCGCCGGCCAGCTGCAGCGCGCGCTTGCGGTGCTCGCCGTAGGACGCGCCGATGGCGGCGATGGCCGCGATCGAGGCGAAGATCGGCTGGCGGTCGGAGGTGATGAGCGCGGCCAGGTACCAGGCGGCCGTCGCCGCCACCGCGGTCTGCACGATCGCCACCGCGCGCGGCGAGAGCCGGCGGCGGGCGGTGGTGAGCGGGGCGACGAGGTTCATACGTGTGATCCAACACTGGGATCGGCAGGAGTTACGGGGTCCTCAAGTCCCCTAACACGGGTGCCGGCGCCGGTCCGTGCGTAGGATCAGCCGCATGAGCGCGATCGGGGTGCCGCGCCGGCGGCGCGATGGGGAGGCGAAGGTGCGGGGGCTGACCCGCTACGTGGGCGACCTGTCGCTGCACGGGCTGCTGCACGCCCGGCTGGTGCTGGCCGCCGAGGCGCACGCCCGGATCACCGAGATCGACAAGACCGAGGCGCTCGCGGTGCCCGGCGTGGTGGCGGTGCTCACCGCCGAGGACCTGCCGGTCGTCGGCGGCTCCGGCCGGGCGGCCGAGCCGCTGGCCCGCGAGGAGATCGTCTGGTCCGGGCAGCCGGTGGCGCTCGTGGTGGCCGAGACCGAGGCGGCGGCCGAGGACGCCGCCGGCCTGGTGGCGGTCGACGCCGAGCCGCTGCCCGTGGTGATGGACCTCGAGGCGGCGATGGCCGCGGACGCGCCGGCCGCGCGGCTGACGGAAGGTCTCACCGGCGACGGCGCCGCCGGCGCGCACACCACCGCGCCCGCCGGCGAGGACGATCCGGAGGTCCACGGGCCGGTCGCCGGCGCGCAGGACGTGAACGGATCGCGCTCGCCCAACGTCGCGGTCGACCAGCGGCTGGCCAACGGCGACGCCGCCGCCGGCCTGGCGCGCGCCGACGCCGTCGTCTCCGCGCGCTTCCACACGAGCTGGGTCCACCAGGGCTACATCGAGCCGCAGGCGGCGCTGGCCTGGGTGGAGCCGGACGGCGAGCTGGTCGTCCAGGCCAGCACCCAGGGCGCGTTCATGGCCCGCGGCACGATCGCCGAGATGCTCGGGCTGCCGCTGGACCGCGTCCGCGTCCGGCCGGCGCCGATCGGCGGCGCGTTCGGCGGCAAGCTGACCGTGCCGGACCCGCTCGTGGCCGCCGCGGCGTACGCGCTGCGCCGCCCCGTCCGGCTCGTGTTCGCCCGCACCGAGGACTTCGCCGCCGCCAACCCGGCGCCCGGCCAGCTCATCGACCTCGAGCTCGGCGCCACCCGCGAAGGGGCGCTGACCGCCATCCGCGGGCGCGTCGTGGGCGACCACGGAGGCATCGGCGACATGGGCGTCGAGGGCATCTCGGCGATGCTCGCCGCCGGGCCGTACCGCTGGCCGGCGCACGACCTCACCGCGGTCGGCGTGGTCACCAACCGGGTCGGCGCCGGCGCCTACCGCGCCCCGGGCGCGCCGCCGGCCGCGTTCGCGGTCGAGACGCTGCTCGACCGGCTCGCCGCCGAGCTGGACCTCGACCCGATCGAGCTGCGGCTGCAGAACGTCCAGGTCGCCGGCGACAGGGGCATCGACGGGCTCCAGATCAAGTCCTTCGGCGGCCGCGAGTGCCTGGAGCGCCTGCGCGAGCACCCGCTGTGGCAGCGCCGCGGCGAGCTGCC
>JAICUS010000855.1 GCA_025935735.1 Solirubrobacteraceae bacterium
ACCAGCTCGCTCCGCTCGTAGGCGAGCGCGGTTCGGGGCTCCAGCACCGCCACGGCCGCCGGATCGCCGACCCACGCCGCCAGCTCCTCCGCGACCCGATCGCCGATCTCCGAATCGCGCGCCACCCAGACGATCCGCTCGCCAGCCACCACCGCGAGCGCGGCCGCGAGATAGCTCTTCGCGCCGTGCGGCACGGAGGTCACGCCGGCATGCCGGCCGGCATTCGACGCGGGCGCCTCGCTGGGCCCGAGCCGCTCGCGCAGCGCCTGGAACCCACCCGTGCCCTCGAGCAGGCGAGGCAAGGCGGCGAGATTCGGGATCCGCCGTCCCGCGCCCTGCCGCTTCGGCGGGCTCGCGGCTTCGGCCAGTCGCGTCTGCGCGGCCTGATGTGCCTCGATCTCCGCCTCCGCGGAATCGAATGCTGGTCGCTCCGTCTCGACCTGGTTCGGCAGCGGATCGCTCGCAGCGAGCCGCCGCTCCCACCCGCGGCGTCCGCGCATCGGGGGGCTGCTGCTCACCTTGCGCCCTCGTCGGCAGCGTCGTCGTCGCGCTTCCGCGACAGTGCCCGGCGCCAGCCGGTCTTCGTTCGTCGGATCCCGTCGGGCCCCGGCGGCCCGTCGACCTCGCCGGCGGGCGCGAGCCGGTCCTCGTCCGCCGGGCGCAGCTCGAACGAGTTGAACCGGTTCGCGGCCTTGTTCGTGCCCTCGCGCGCCCAGGCCTCGACCGCATCCGCCGCGGCATCGAGGAGCTCGTCCAGCCGCTGCCGCTCCTCAGGCCCGAACGTCGTCAGGACGTGGTCGATGAACCGACCGCCAGGCGCGCCGATGCCGACCCGCAGCCGGCTGAACGCCTCGGAGCCCATCTCGCCGATGATCGAGCGCAGCCCGTTGTGGCCGCCCGGGCCGCCGCCCTCGCGGAACCGCAGCTTGCCGAACGGCAGCGAGAAGTCGTCGACGACGACGAGCATCTCGGTGAGCGGAGCGCGCTCCCGCGCCAGCACCTTTCGAACGGCGATGCCCGACTCGTTCATGTAGGTCTGCGGCTTCACGAGCAGCAGGTCCGTTCCTCGGAACCGGCCGCCCACGACGCTGGACGCGTCCTTGCTCCGCCCGCGGCCGTCCCACCCGGCGCGATCCGCGAGGCGGTCGAGGACCATCCAGCCGATGTTGTGGCGGGTCTGGCGATACTGCTCGCCGGGGTTTCCCAGCCCGACGACGATCTTGTTGATGCGCACCTCCGGGTACCGATGCGGGCGGCGCAGACAGCACGAACGGCCCCGGGACACGTGTCCGGGGGCTCGAAGGAATGGTATCGCGACGCCGCGCGACGCCCCTCGGAGCTTTGTTCCTGCTGTGCTTGGCGCTCGTTGAAGCGGTGGGATCGCTGTCGGGGGGCTTTGGAGCTCGTGGAGGTCCTCGGTCTCGGCCGGCCTCGATGGGCGCGCCCGAGTTGTTCGCAACGGCAGCGGCCCCATCAGCGTCGTGTGGCACAGCGGGCCGGTATCGACGCACCGCGCTGCCCTGGCCGATTGCAAGACCGTTTCACAGCGATCCCAGTGCTCCGGGGGTGGTCAGCGGAGCCCGCAAGGGCCGGCACCTCGGCCGCCGCCGGAGACCGACGTCCTACGTGGCGTCCAGCAGCTTCCGCTCCAACGCGCGCATCTCGGCCTCCTCGGCGGGCTCGGCGTGGTCCCAGCCGCAGAGGTGCAGCGTGCCGTGGGTCACGAGCAGCCGGAGCTCGTCGGCTGGGGACCATCGAACG
>JAICUS010000196.1 GCA_025935735.1 Solirubrobacteraceae bacterium
CTGGCCGAGGTGATCGAGGAGTTCGACCGCGTGGTCGGCTGCGACCGCCTCGGGTCGCTGCACGTCAACGACTCCGCCACGCCGCTGGGCTCCAACCGCGACCGCCACGCGAACCTGGGCGACGGCGAGATCGGCGCCGCCGGCATCGCCGCGTTCCTGTCCGAGCCGCGCTTCGAGGGCCTGCCGGTGATCTTCGAGGGCCCGGGCCAGTCGGGCAAGCAGATCGAGCGCGAGGACATCGACTGGGCGAACAAGCTGCGCAAGCGGGGGCAGCGGGCGCGGGCACGGAAGAAGTAGGCGCCGCGCCGGGGCCGGCGAACGGCTGCTGGGTAGGGGAGCGAGGGCCCGGGCCGCCGTGCGCGGATGATCGGTTCGGGCGGCGCCACTGAGGGGGTGCGCTGGGTTTGTCCCGAATACCGGTACGAGGCCAGCACGGGGTGGACAGGCGGTGAGCGGGTGCTGTCGGACGTGGTCGGTTCTCGCGCTCCGGCGTGGCATTCGCGCACACTCGTCCCTCGCGACCGTGGCGGAGGGACCACTCCCCTACCCAGCCGCAGTTCGCCGGTGCCGGCGCGCGCCTACGCAGCCGCGGGCGCGGCGGCGCCGAGCAGCGCGTCCAGCTCGGCCTTCAGTGCGGCGTTGCGGGCGGCGACGCGGTAGGACTCGCCGAACTTCAGCCGGCGCAGGCCGGTGCGGGTGTGCATCTCCAGCACGAACTCGGAGTCGCCTGGGTAGCGCTCGAAGAGCTCGCGCAGGTCGTCGATGACCGAGGCCGGGAGTTGGGCGGCGTCGACGCGGCGGCGCACCGCCTGGGGCACGGTGGCGGCGAGTTTGGCCACCTGCTTCTTGGCCCGCTCGATCTCGGCTTCCGAGGGGTCGTAGCGCTCGACGTCGATGACGATGAGGCAGACCTTGCCGGCCTCCTTGTGGTCGACCCGGCCCTTGACCAGGACGATCGCGTCGGCGGCGATGACCTCCTCGGCCGCGGCCATCGCCTTCTCGAAGACCACGATCTCCACCGCGCCGTCGATGTCGTCGAGGGTGGCGAACATCATCGGCGTGCCGGTGCGCGTGCGGATCTTCTTGAACTCCGTGATCATGCCGCCGACCTTCACCACGTCGCCGTCGCGGCGGTCGATCACCTGCTCGGTCGAGCAGTCGGCCTTCACCCGCAGCGCCTCGCGCACGCGCTTGAGCGGGTGCTCGGTGATGTAGAGGCCGATCGACTCCTTCTCCATCGCCAGCAGCTCGGTCCGCTCGTGCTCGTGCTCGGGGATCGGCGGATAGGACGGCGCGGCCAGCGCGGGCGCGGAGGGGTGAGTGGGATTCAGATCAACGAGGTCGAAGATCGACCCCTGGCCCATCTGCGCGTCCAGCTGCGCGCGCTGCCCGGAGGCCTGGGCGGAGTCGAGCACCTCGAGCATCCCGCGCCGGGTCGCGCCGGTGGAGCCGAACGCGCCGCACTTGATCAGCGCCTCGATCGAGCGCTTGTTGACCGTGCGGCAGTCCACGCGCTCGCAGAAGTCCCACAGCGAGACGAAGGGGCCACCCTCTTCGCGCGCCCGCTTGATCGCCTCCACGGCGGCGAAGCCGACGCCCTTCACGGCGTCGAGCCCGAAGCGGATGTTGCCGTCGACGACCATGAACTCGTGATCTGAGTCATTGACGTCGGGCGGCAGGATCTCGATCCCCATCGCCTCGGTCTGGGCCACGAAGAACGGCACCTTGTCCTTGGTGTCCATCACCGAGGAGATCAGCGCCGCCATGTACTCGGCCGGGTAGTTGGCCTTCAGCCAGGCGGTCCGGTAGGAGATCAGCGCGTAGCAGGCGGCGTGGCTGCGGTTGAACGAGTAGTCGGCGGACTTTTCGTTGACCGTCCACAGCCACTCGGCCACGTCGGGGCTCGTGCCGGTCGACTGGCAGCCCGCGAAGAAGTCGGGCTTCAGCTTGGCCATCGCCTCGCGGTTCTTCTTGCCGATCGCCTTGCGCAGGTCGTCCGCCTTCGGGCCGGGGAAGCCCGCGAGCGTCTTGGCGATCTGCATCGCCTGCTCCTGATAGAGGATCACGCCCTTGGTGGCCTGCGTGATCGGGACCAGCCGCTCGTCGACGTACTCGATCGTCTCCGGGTTGCGCTTGCCGCGCGCGTAC
Organism: Solirubrobacteraceae bacterium; assembly: GCA_025935735.1. The sequence goes on from JAICUS010000196.1 coordinate 2,149, forward strand.
GTCGGGATCTGGTCCATCGCGCCCGGCCGGTAGAGCGCGACCAGCGCCACGAGGTCCTCGAACTCGGTCGGCCCGACCTTGCGCAGCGCCTCCCGCATGCCCTCGGACTCGAACTGGAACACCCCGATGGAGTCGCCCCGGGCCATCATCTCGTAGGTCTTCGCGTCGTCGAGGTCCAGCCGCTCCATGTCGATGCGCTGTCCCGTCGAGCGCTCGATGACGTCCAGCGCGTCCTCGATGACGTCGAGGTTGCGCAGGCCCAGGAAGTCCATCTTGAGCAGGCCGATCTCCTCGATCGGCTTCATGGAGAACTGGGTGACCGTGCGATAGGCCTTCGCACCGTCCTCGGCGGTGCCGGCGTCGGCGAGCTGGAGCGGCACGATGTCGGTCAGCGACCGGTCGGAGATGACCACCGCGGCGGCGTGGATGGACGCGTTGCGGACGATCCCCTCGAGGCCCTGGGCGACGTCGACGATCTGCTTGGCCACCGGGTCGCGCGCCACCTCGGCCGCGAGGTCGGCGCCCGGCTGCAGGCACTCCTCGAAGCTCGGCGGGCGGCCCATGATCGGGTCCGGGATCAGCTTGGCCAGCTTGTCCCCCACCCCGTAGTCGTGCCCCAGCACGCGCGCGGCGTCGCGCGTGGCCGCGCGCGGGAACATCTTGCCGAACGTGATGATCTGGGCCACGCGGTCGGCCCCGTACTTCTCGGTCACGTACCGGATCACGCGCTCGCGCCCGCGCACGGAGAAGTCGATGTCGATGTCCGGCATCGACACGCGCTCGGCGTTGAGGAAGCGCTCGAACAGCAGGTCGTAGCGCAGCGGGTCGACGTCCGTGATCTGCAGGCAGTAGGCCACGAGGCTGCCGGCGGCGCTGCCGCGGCCCGGGCCGACCGCGATCCCGTTCGACTTCGCGTAGTTGACGAAGTCCCAGACGATGAGGAAGTAGGCGTTGAAGCCCATCTTGTCGATGACGCCGAGCTCCATCTCCATGCGCTCGACGGCCTCGGGCGGCGGCGGGTCGCCGTAGCGGCGGCGCAGCCCCTGCGCGACCAGCGAGCGCAGATAGGCCTTCTCGTGGAGGCCGTCCGGGCAGTCGAAGCGCGGGATGAGCTGGCCGCCCAGCGCGAGCTCCACGTGGCAGCGCTCGGCGATCTCCAGCGTGGCCTCCAGCGCCCCCGGGAACTCGGCGAACGACTCCGCCATCTCCTGCGAGGACTTCAAGTAGAACTCGTTGGTGGAGAAGGACATCTTGGGCGCCGCGAGCGTGGACTTGGTCTGCACGCACAGCAGCGCCGCGTGATGGTTGAAGTCCTCCCGGCGCAGGTAGTGCACGTCGGCCGTGGCCGCCAGCGGCCGCCCCATCTCGGCGGCGAACCGGACGATCGCCTCGTTGACCTGCTCCTGCTCCTTGAGCCCGTTCTTCTGGATCTCGAAGTAGACGTCCTCGGGGCCGAACGCCTGCACGAGGTCGTCGAGGTGGGCGCGCGCCCCCTTGAGGTCGCCGGCCAGAATCCGCTGGCTCGTGCGGGCGGCCAGGCAGCCGGTGAGGCAGATGACGCCCTCGGCGTGCTCGGCCAGCAGCTCGAGGTCCACGCCCGGCTTGCCGCGGTGCAGCCCCTCGAGGAAGCCGCGGCTGGAGAGCTTGGTGAGGTTGCGGAAGCCCTCGTCGCTGGCCGCGAGCAGCGTGAGATGGTTGCGCTCGACCTTGCCCTCGCGATGGCGGCGATCGTCCACGTAGTAGGCCTCGAGGCCGAGCAGCGGCTTGACGCCGTGCTTGGAGGCGGCCTTGTAGAGCTCGACCGCGCCGTTCATGACGCCGTGGTCGGTCAGACCGATGGCGGGCTGGCCGAAGTTGGCCGCGCGGGCGGCCAGCGCGTCGACCTTGCACGCGCCGTCGAGCAGCGAATACTCCGAGTGGACGTGCAGGTGGGCGACGGACGGCTGGCTCACGGGCGGGGAACGATAGGCGGCGCGGCGGACGCCACCCGCTCGCCAGCCCGCAACGTGCGACGATCCCGCGCCGTGTCGCTCTATGCCTCGCTCGGGGTGCGCCGGGTGGTCAACGCGTGCGGGATCTACACCGACCTCGGGGGCTCGCGCCTCTCTCCCGCGGTATGGGCGGCGGCGGCGGAGGCGAACGCGACCTGGGCGTCGCTGGACGAGCTGCTGGCGCGCTCGGGGGAGCGGATCGCCGAGCTGGTGGGCTGCGAGGCGGCGCGGGTGGTGCCGGGCGCCTCGGCGGGGATCGTGCTGTCACTGGCGGCGCTGATCGCCCGCGGCGACGGCGCGCTCATGGAGGCGCTGCCGGTCGGCGAGGCCCGGGTCGTGCTGCAGCCCGGCCACGCCTACAAGTACGCGCGGCTGGCGTCGCTTTCCGGGGCCCGCGCGGTGCCGTGGTTCGAGGACGGCGTCGCCGCGGTCCTGCACCCGGCGCATCTCGACGAGACGGCGGAGCCGCTGTCCCGTGTCGCGCCGCTGGCCCGTGCGCGGGACGCGGGCGTCGTGGTCGACGCGGCGTACCTCAGCTACCCGCTGTCCGAGCTCGCCCGCTGGACCGCGGACGCCGACCTGGCCTGCTTCTCGGCCAAGTACTTCTGGGGGCCCAACGGCGGCGGGTTCGTGGCGGGGCGCGGCGAGGCGGTCGAGTGGCTGGCCGCGCTCGACTTCACCGGCTACGAGTCGGGGCCGTGGCTCACCTTCGGGCGCGCGTGGAAGCTCGACCGGGCGACGGTCTGCGCCACCGTGGCCGCGCTGGAGGAGTGGACGCGGACGGACCACGCGGCGCGCTGGGAGGGCTACGGCGAGCTGGCGCGCGCGCTGGCCGTGCGCTGCGCGGAGCTGGCGGGCGCCGGCTGCGCGCTGCGGCAGTTCACGCTGGACGAGCGCCTGGTCGACGGTCCGGTCAACGCGCTGGTCGTCACGGGCGCGCGCGATCCCGCGGGCGTGGTCGCCCGGATGGCGGCCGGCGACCCGAGCGTACGCGCCATGCTCGACGGCGACGCGGTCGTGTTCTGCACCGAGGCGCTGTCGCCAACTGAGGTTGACGAGGCGGCCGCGGCGCTACGCTCGGCCTGGCATTGAGGTGCCCGCCCGAAGGTCCAGGCGAGCCTGGCTCGGAGATTCGTCCGTTCCCACTGGCGTCTTGACAGTCGCGCGCGATCCTCGGAGCATCGTCTACGTGGCCCCAACCATCCCCCGCTTGGCGCTTTGCCACGCGGCGCGCGCGCGTCGCACGTCCCCCGCTCGCGGGGACTTTGCGCCGGTCCGCGCGGTTCGTGTGCGGACACCGGACATGGGTGCGGTGTCCGAGCGGCGACGTTCCAGCTTCTGGAGCGGGGCATGAGGGTGGTCTCGCTCGAGCGGACCCGGCCGGCGGACGACATCGCCGAGGCGCTGCGCGACGACGTCCTCGGCGGGCTCCTGCCGCCCGGGACGCGCGTGGCGGAGGAGGACGTGCAGGCGCGCTTCCGCGTGGGCCGCGAGCTGGCCCGCGACGCGCTCTCGGAGCTCGAGCGCGACGGGCTGCTCGTCCACTCGCTGCACCGCGGCCTGGAGGTCGTGCGGCTGGCCGTCGAGGACGTGCGCGACCTGTTCGCCGCGCGGCGCACGCTGGAGCTCGCGGGCCTCGACGCGTTCGTGCGCCGCCGGCCGGCCGACGACGTGTGGCTCCAGGCGGCGGTCCAGAGCATGACCGACGCCGCGCGCAAGGCCGACGGGCGCGCCGCCGTGGCCGCCGACGCCGCGTTCCACCTGGCGATCGTCGCCTCCACCTCCTCGCGCCGCATCCGGCTGGCCGCCGAGGCCGCCTGGCGCGAGCTGCGCATCGTGCTGGCAGTCGCCGACCGCGTCTCGAGCGACCTCGACGAGCTGGCGGCCGACCACGCCGGGCTGGCGGAGCTGCTGGGCACGGCCCCGGCCGGATCGGCCCGGGCCGCGCTGCTCGACCACCTGCGCCGCGCCGAGGCGCGGGCGCTGGCCGTCATCTGATCCCGCGGGCGCGGTCCGTCCAGCCCTTCAGCGCAGCCACCGCCGCGTGGTCGCCCCGGACGGCCGGGCGCTCGCCGGCGGCCGGCGGCTCGTCGCGCAGCAGCGCGTCGAACGCGGCGGCGGTCAGGGTCACAGTGGCGTCGGGCGGCTCGACCGGCGGGTCCTGCGAGACGGCGAGCGGTTCGCCGTCGCGCGCGGTGACGAACCAGGTCCGGTGCGCGATCTCCTGGGCGACGGTGAACGCGTGCCCGCGCGTCCACTCCGCGTCGACCGCGAACGGCAGCGCCGCGTAGACGAGCTCGGGATCGAGCCGAGCCCCGGCCCGGACCGCGTCCGCCAGCGAAAGCTTTGCCGAGGCCAGCGGCGCAAGCCCCGCGGTCCGCTTGCGCCGGTTGGCCCGAGCGGCGCCGCGGAACCGCCCGATCCTCGCGCGCTCGCCCGCCAGCAGCTCCGCCAGCGCGAGCGCCTCGACGCGCAGGTGGAACCGCGCCTCGCCGCGCCGGCGCGGCTTGCGCAGCCGCGCCACGTCGGCGCGCTTGTCGGCCACCGATACGGCGAACGTCGCGAGCCCCCGCACGGTCAGGTCGTACGACAGCGGCCCGTCCAGCACTGCCGCCTGCGCGGGAAGCAGCGCGATGAGCAGCCGCCCGGCCGCGAGCGGGTCGGCGCGAGCGAACTCCACCAGCGCACGCCGCAACCGCCGCTCGGTATCGGCCGCGCGGGTGGTCGGCGCGACCCCGTCGGGCGCGAGCGGCGCGGCGCCGTTGGCCGCGCCGGGCAGGCCGGCCCCACCGAGCGCGGCGTCGACGGGCGGTGGCGCCTCGGGTGCGGCGAGTGTGGTCAGGCGCAGGGCGGCGGCGGCCGCGTCGAGGTCCGCGAGGAGGCGGCTGGAGTTGGGTGCCGGGCGGGTGGCCGCGGCGGCTTCGGCCAGGGCGTGGGCGCGGCGCTGGATGTCCGGGCGGCGGAGCTTTGCCGCGGTGAGCTCCGCGCGGGTGGTGGCGAGGTCGGCGGCCAGGCGGGCGGATGTGGCGCGGGTGACGGCGTGGGCGATCCGCTCGGCTTCGAGCTGCGCGGTGAGGATGGCGAGCGTGGAGGCGTCGGCGGCGCGCGCCGCGCGGACCGCGCGCTCGTTCGCGCGGGCGTGGGTCAGGGCCTGGGCCGACTCGGCGAGCCGGCGCTCGAGCGCCTCGTGGCGGGCGCGCCAGACCCGCTCGGCGCGGGCGAGCGGGCCGCCCTCGTCCGGCGGCGCGGTCCACGCCGGCGGCGCCGAGTCAGGCGGGAGCGCCACCGCCGGGCCGAGGCCGGGCGGGTTCGCCGCGTGGCGGCGGGCGCCGTTGCCGTTCGCCGCGCCGTGCCCGGCGCTGCCGCCATTGCCGTTCGCCGCGCCGTCGTGCCGGGCGCCGCGGCCGTTCGCCGCGCCGTCGTGCCGGGCGCCGTTGCCGTTCGCCGCGACCGCCAGCGCGACGCTCGCGGCCACGGCGCCGTTGGGCGCGCGCGCTGCGGATGTGGATGCCTCGGACATCTCCGCCCGGGATGCTCCCAGGCGGACCGGCGGCAAGTGAGATCGATCAGTCGCGGGCGCGCAGCACGATGAGGGCGAGCGCGGCGCCGAGCGCGACGGCGCCCCCGGCCAGCACGGACTTGGGCACGTACGTCGAGCCGTACTTGCGGCGCAGGAAGAGCTTGGCCCCGTGCCACACGATCCGGCCCAGCAGCGAGTAGAACATGCCGGAACCCTACCCGCCGGCGCCGTCTCTCACCCGCCGCGCCATCCGCGACTGCAGCGACCAGATCTCGATGAACCCCGGCGAGGCGGACTGGGAGAACAGGCCGCCGGACTCGGCGAACGTGGCCAGCTGGGCGTCGTAGACGGCGTTGGGCGACTCGCGGGTCACCACCCGGGCGAGGCCCTTGTAGAGCTTCAAGCCGATCTTGCCGGTGACCTGGCGGTTGACGTGCTCGATGTAGGCCTGGATGTCCTCGCGCAGCGGCTCCCACCACAGGCCGGCGTAGACCAGGTAGGCCCACTTGCGGTCGAGCTCGGGCTTGAACTGGTTCTGGTGGATCGTGCCCACGAGGCGCTCGAGCTCGCGGTGGGCCGGCAGCAGCAGCGCGGCGGCGGGCGCCTCGTAGATGTCTCGCACCTTCAGCCCGACGATCCGGTCCTCGATGTGGTCGACGATCCCGATGCCGTGCTTGATGCCCAGCTCCGCGGCGCGGTCGATGATCTCGACCAGGCCGAGGCGCTCGCCGTCGATCGCCACCGGCACGCCCGCCTCGAAGGAGATCTCCACGACCTGCGGCTCGTCCGGCGCCTCCTCCGGCCGCGTGACCAGCTGGAAGACGTCGTCGTCGGGCGCGTGGGTCAGGTCCTCGATCCAGCGCCCCTCGGAGGAGCGCCCCCAGAGGTTGTCGTCGATCGAGTAGGGCGCCGTCTCGGTGCCGCCCTTGACCGGGATGCCGTGCTTGCGGGCGTAGGCGATCTCCTCGTCGCGGCCCATCGCCCACGAGCGCACCGGGGCGATGACCTTCAGCTCCGGCGCGAGCGTGGCCACGGTGGCCTCGATCCGCACCTGGTCGTTGCCCTTGCCCGTGCAGCCGTGGGCGATCGTGTCGCAGCCCGAGCGCCGGGCGTACTCGACCGCCAGCTTGGCGATCAGCGGCCGCCCGAGCGCCGTGAACAACGGATAGCCGTCGCCGTAGTTGGCGTTGGCCATGATCGCCGGCCGCAGGTACTCGGAGGCGAACTCCTCGCGCGCGTCGACCACGTGCGCCTCGATGGCGCCGAGGTTCAGCGCCTTGCCGCGGACGACGTCGTAGTCCTCGCCGGGCTGACCCAGGTTGACCGTGAGCGCGACGACCTCCGCCTCGTACTCGTCTTGGATCCACTTGAGCATCACGCTTGTATCCAAGCCGCCGGAGTAGAGCAGGAGCACCCGCCCCACCTCGCCCGGGGCGGCCAGGTAGCTGGCGACGCGGGTCGACGACGGGTCGGCGACGCGGTGGACTTCGGTATGGGCGCTGGGATCTCTCGGCTCGGCGGTCACGCGCGACAGACTACGAACAAGGCGCGTGCGGACGGGATCGGCGAACTTCTGCTGGGTAGGGAGCGAGGGGTTCGGCCGCGGTGCGCGGTGATCGTGTCTCCTGCGCCCGCGGCGAGGTGGGGCTGGTTAGTCGCTCCATGCGCGACTAAGTAGCCCCACGTCTTTCTGGTGTGACGCCTTCGCGGTCGAGCGTGATCGGTTCGCGCGCGGAGGCGATCGATCATGCGTGGCGGAAGGCTCCCCCACTCCCTACCCAGCCAGCCGTTCGCCGAGCCCGCTGCGGCGCCCCGATCAGTAGCGGCGCGGCTGACGCGCGATCGCGCGCTCGTACCGGAAGCCCTCGCCGTCGTCGGCCTCCTCGTAGCCGACGTCCTCCGGGGCGTCCTCGGCGTCGCGCACGTCGCGCAGCCAGCGGCCGCCCGACAGATC
>JAICUS010000163.1 GCA_025935735.1 Solirubrobacteraceae bacterium
CGACCCGCACGCGCTGCTGTTCTACAACGACTACAACATCGCCGGCGAGGACGGCTCCAACGCCAAGAGCGACGCCGTGTACGCCTTTGTCAAGCAGCTGCGCGCGCAGCACGTGCCGATCGACGGCGTGGGCGACCAGGGCCACCTGGACACCCAGTTCGGCTTCCCCACCCAGATGGCGCAGGACCTGCAGCGCTACGCCGACCTCGGACTGAAGGTGGCGATCACGGAGGCCGACGTGCGCACGTTCGTCAACGACGCCACCCACCAGGTGCCGACCGACCACCTGGCCACGTTCGCCCAGCCCTACGAGCTCTCCCAGATGCTCAAGGCCTGCCTGGCCGTGCCGGCGTGCATCTCGTTCACCGTGTGGGGCTTCGGCGACGCCGACTCCTGGGTGCCCGGGTTCTTCACCGGCGAGGGCTACGCCACGATCTACGACGTCGACCTCAATCCCAAAGCGGCCTACACCGCGATGCAGCAGGACCTGCGGCTCGCCGCCTTCGGCGCGCCGCGGCGGCGGGAGCGCTGACCGCCACATAGAGTCCGGCGATCCGCCGGCTCGACCACGTCTGGATTCCCCTGCGGGACGGCACACGGCTCGCCGCGCGGCTCTGGCTGCCCGGCGAGCTGCCCGCCCCGGCGCTGCTGGAGTACCTGCCCTACCGCAAGGGCGACGCCTTCGCGGTGCGCGACTCCCGCCACCACGCGTACTTCGCCGCGCACGGGTACGCCGGCGTCCGGGTCGACCTGCGCGGCAGCGGCGACTCAGACGGGCTGCTGACCGACGAGTACCTGCCGCTCGAGCAGGACGACGCCCTCGAGGTCATCGCCTGGCTGGCCGAGCAGGGGTGGTGCACCGGCGCGGTCGGGATGCTCGGCATCTCCTGGGGCGGCTTCAACGGCCTGCAGGTGGCGGCGCGGCGCCCGCCGGCGCTCAAGGCCGTCGTGTCGATGTGCGCGAGCGACGACCGCTACGCCGACGACGTGCACTACAAGGGCGGCTGCGTGCTCGGCGTGGACATGCTCCAGTGGGCGGCCACGATGCTCACGCTGTGCGCCCTGCCGCCCGACCCGGCTGCGGTGGGCGCGGGCTGGCGCGCCACGTGGCTGGCGCGGCTCGACGGGCTGGAGCCGATGGTCGCGCCGTGGCTGGAACACCAGCGCCGCGACGCGTACTGGCGACAGGGCTCGGTGTGCGAGGCCTACGACGCGATCGAGGTCCCGGTGCTTGCCGTCGGCGGCTGGGCGGACGGCTACAGCAACGCGGTCCCGCGGCTCGTCGCCGGGCTGCCCGGCCCGTGCAGAGGCCTGATCGGGCCGTGGGCGCACGCGTTCCCGCAGGACGCGATCCCCGGGCCGTCGATCGGCTTCCTGCAGGAGTGCCTGCGCTGGTTCGACCACTGGCTGCGGGGCGTGGACACCGGTGTCATGGACGAGCCGCCGCTGCGCGTCTGGCTGCAGGAGCCGGTCGCGCCCGCCGGCCATCACGCCGAGCGGCCGGGCCGCTGGGTGAGCTGGCCCGAGGATTCCGCGATTCGCGTCCTCGGGCTGGAAGGGCCGCGCCGGCACCGCAGCTCCGAGGCGACCGGCCAGGACGCCGGCGCGTGGTGCCCGGACGGCGGACAGGGCGACTGGCCGCCCGACCAGCGCGCCGAGGACGGCCGCAGCCTGTCGCTCACCTGGCCGCCGCTGGACGAGCGGCTCGAGATCGTGGGCTTCCCTGAGGCTCTACTGGAGGTCGAGGTCGATCGGCCGCGAGCGCTGCTCGCGGTCCGGCTGTGCGACGTGGCCCCGACCGGCGAGTCGCTGCTGATCACCCGCGGGCTGCTCAACCTGACGCATCGCGACTCGCACGAGCACCCCGCGTCGCTCGAGCCCGGCCGGCGCTACGACGTCCGGGTCCGCCTCGACGCGATCGCCCAGGCGGTGCCCGCCGGCCACGCGCTGCGGCTCGCCGTCTCCACCGTCTACTGGCCGTGGGCCTGGCCGTCCCCCGAGCCGGTGACGCTCACGCTCCACGGCGGCGCGCTGCACCTTCCCCTGCGGGAGCCCCGGGACGAGCGCCTGCGCGAGTTCGACCCGCCCGAGCAGGCCGAGCCGCTCCCCCAGGAGGTCATCGAGCCCGGCCGGACGAACCGCGTCCAGTCCTACGACCTGGCCACGGGGACGCGGGAGATCCGCTTCGAGTGGGACGTCGGCGGCCGCCGCCGGCTGATTGCGAACGGGATTGAGATCGAGGACATAAACGTGACCGTTTACAGGATCGTTGACAATGATCCCCTGTCCGCCGAGGTCGAGGTGGAGTGCATGAGCGCACTCGGCCGCGGCGACTGGCGCACCCGCGTCGAGACGGAGAGCCGCATGACCTCGACGGCCGCCGAGTTCCTCGTCACCCAGCGCGTCGACGCCTACGAGGGCGCGGACTGCGTGCGCTCACGCACCTGGGAGCTGCGGTTCCCGCGCGAGGGCGTCTGACACCCAGCGCTGGAACGCGGCGATCAGCGACTCGCCGGGCAGCAGCAGCTCGCCCGCCTCCAGCGCGCCGGAGGCGATCCCGCGCTGGACGGACTCGACCAGCACGACGTCCTCGGCGCCCACCTGGTCGTCCAGCGCGAGGAACTCGCCGATCCACTCCGGGTCGGCGTCCGGCGCGAAGAAGTAGTCGAGGAAGCCCTCGGTCCGCCCGGGCGACACCGGCCACACCGGCCCGATCGACAGGTTCGGCGGCCCGGGCATGACGTTGACCTTCAACCCGGGGAACACGAGGTGGAACTGCCCCTCGCCGTCCCCGTCGCGGGCGCGGGCGAAGTGGCTGGCGAACGTCGGATGCGCGCACAGCCCGTAGGCGTCCTCGCGCACGTCCACGACCGCGCTGAACCCCGGGTGTGCGACCGCGCAGTGGTAGCACTCGAGGTAGTTCTCCACCGCGACCTTCCAGTTCGCGTCCAACCCGTACGAGACGCGGTGGTGGAAGCGCAGACCGCCAGCATCGAGCCCGTGCTCGCGGGCGATGTCGGGCAGCGGCCCGAGCGTCTGCGCGAGCGGCGCGGCATCCGGGTCGGCGTTGACGCTTGAACGGCCCCCACGTGTCGACGGCGGCGGGCAGCAGCCCGCGGCCGGAGCGCTCGAAGTCCGGCCCGGAGCGCGGCGCCGCCCGCAGCGCCCCGTCGAGCCCGTAGGTCCAGGCGTGGTAGTGGCACTGCAGGGTCGTGCAGCGCCCGGACCCCGAGACGACCTCGGCGCCGCGGTGGCGGCAGACGTTCACGAACGCCCGCAGCTCCCCCGCCGCGTCGCGCACCGCCACCACCGGCACATCGCCCGCGCGCCCGCACACATACGACCCCGGCTCCGGCAGCACGCCCACGTACGTCCACGCGGGCGCGAACAGCCGCCGCCGCTCGGCCGCCAGCACGTCCGGGTCGACGTACCAGCGGTACGGCAGCGTCCTCACGCCGCCAGCACCTCGACGGCGTGGCAGGCCGGCAGCGTCACCGGGTCCTCGCCGCGGCAGCGCGCCTCGATCCCCAGCCGCTCCGCCTCGCCCGACGCCACCAGCGGGCAGCGCGGATGGAAGCGGCAGCCGGACGGGATCCGCGCCGGGTCGGGCGCCTCGCCGCGCAGGATCTGCGGCTCCGCGTGCCCGGTCTCCGGCACCACGGACAGGAGCGCGCGCGTGTACGGGTGGCGCGGCGAGAGCAGGACCTCCTCGGCCGTGCCCGACTCGACGATCCGCCCGAGGTACATCACCGCCACGCGGTCGGCCACGTTCCAGGCCAGCCCGAGGTCGTGGGTGACCACGAGCACGCCGACGCCCGTCTCGCGGACCAGCTTGAGCATCAGCGCGAGGATCTCCCCGCGCACGGAGGCGTCGAGGCTGGACACCGGCTCGTCGGCCACGAGCAGCGCCGGCTGCAGGACCATCGCGCCGGCGATCACCACGCGCTGGCGCTGGCCGCCGGACAGCTCGTGCGGGTAGACGGTGAAGAAGCGCTCGGGCGGCCGCAGCCCCGCCTGCGCGAGCGCCGCCGCCACCAGCGCCTGCTCGTCACCCGGTACGCGCTGCACGCGCAGGCCCTCGGCCACCGCCTCGTAGACCGTCTTGCGCGCGTTCAGCGCCGCGGTGGCGTCCTGGAAGATCATCTGCGCCGTCCGCCGGTGCTCCCGCAACGCGCCCCGGCCGTGGCGCAGCCGCTCGCCGCGGACCAGCACCTCGCCGGCGCTCGGCCGCTGCAGCCCGACGATTGCGCGGGCCAGCGTCGTCTTGCCGCAGCCGGACTCCCCCACGAGCGCGACGGTCTCGCCGGCCCGCGTGACGAGGTCGACTCCGTCGACGGCCCGCGCCGCGCCGAACGACACACGCAGCCCGCGGACCTCGAGCAGCGGGGCCTCGGCGCTCATGCCGCCACCGGCGCCCCGGGCGCGTGCACGCAGGCCGCGGCGCGGCCGGGCCCGGCGTCCCACAGCTCGACGTCCAGCGACGGACAGACGGACACCGCCGCCGTGCAGCGCGGGTGGAACGGGCAGCCGGAGGGCAGCTCGCGCGGGTCCGGCGGGTCGCCCGGCACGCCGGCCGGCGCCATCCGGAACGCCGGGTCGCCGATCTCCGGGAACGCCGCGGCCAGCGCGCGCGTGTACGGGTGCGCGGGTGACGCGAGCACCTCGGCGCTCAGCCCCTGCTCGACCACCCGGCCGGCGTACATCACCGCCATCCGCCGGCAGACCGCGGCGAGCGTCGACAGGTCGTGGGTGATGAACACGATCGCCAGCCCGAAGCGCTCGCGCAGGTCGGCCAGCAGCGCCAGCACCTGCGCCTGCACCATCACGTCCAGCGCCGTGGTCGGCTCGTCGGCGATCAGCAGGCGCGGCTCGCAGGCCAGCGCGAGCCCGATCAGCACGCGCTGGCGCTGGCCGCCGGAGAGCTGGTGCGGGTAGTCGCGCGCCCGCCGGGCCGGCAGCCCGACGAGCTCCAGCAGCTCGCCCACCCGAGACGACACCGCCCGGCCGCGCAGCCGCGTGTGCAGCTCGATCGCCTCGCCGACCTGGCGCCCGACGCGCTGCACGGGGTTCAGCGTGTGCAGCGCGCCCTGGAAGACGATCGCCAGCTCGGTCCAGCGCACCGCGCGCAGCCGGCCCGGCTTCATGGCCAGCACGTCCTCGCCGTCGAGCAGCACGGAACCGGTCACAGCGGTCCCACGGGGCAGCAGCCGCAGGATCGCCCCGGCCAGCGAGGACTTCCCGCAGCCGGACTCGCCGGCCAGCCCGAGCGTGTCCCCGGCCTCCAGCACGAGGTCGACGCCGCGCACCGCGGGCACCGGCCCGCCGCGCGACGCGTACGCCACGTGCAGGTCGCGGACCTCGAGCAACGCCGTCACGAGCGCAGCCGCGGGTCGAGGACCTCTTCCAGCGCCTGCCCGCACAGCGTGAACGCGAGCACGACGAGCATGATCCCGAGGCCCGGCGGCACGTAGTACCACCACGCCTGCAGGGTCAGCGCGCCGGCCTCGAAGCCCTCCTGGAGCATCTTCCCCCAGGAGGCGCGGCTCGGGTCGCCCAGCCCGAGGAAGGACAGGGTCGTCTCCGAGAGGATCGCCACCGGCACGGTCAGCGTCAGGTTGGCCAGGATCAGCGGCGACACCGCGGGGACGATGTGGTGGGCCATGATGTGCGCGTCGGAGGCGCCGAGCGCGCGGCTGCGGTCGACGTAGAGCCGCTCCTTGAGCGTCAGCACCTGCGCCCGGATCAGCCGCGCGGTGGACGGCCAGGACGTGATCCCGATGACCAGGATGATGTTGCCGATCGACGGGCCGAGCACGGCGGCCAGGGCGATGGCCAGCGGCAGGAACGGGATCACCAGGAACCACTCGGTGATCCGCATCAGCAGCCCGCCGGGCGCGCCGCCGAAGTAGCCGGCGGCGATCCCCACCAGCGCGCCGATGACGATCGCCAGCACGGTCGCCGCCAGCCCCACCAGCAGGCTGATGCGCGAGCCCCAGATGACCTGGGTGAGCACGCTGCGGCCCAGGTGGTCGGTGCCCAGCGGGAAGTCGGCGCCGGGGTGCGCCCAGGCCGGGTTGTGGGTGGTGTTGACGCCGTGCAGCCCGGCCGGGTCGGCCAGCAGCGGCGCGGCCAGCGCCATCGCCACGATCAGCCCGAGCACGATCAGGCCGGCCATCCCGGTCCGGTCGCGCCGGTACTCCCGCCAGGCGCCCGCGGCCGCCCGCCGCCGGCGCTGCCAGGCGATCCGCCGCGGCGAGGCGAGCGCCGTCGCGCTCACGCCGCGCCCACCCGCGGGTCGAGCTTCGCGTAGAGCAGGTCGGCCAGCAGGTTGCAGGCGATCACCGCGGCGCTGAACACCAGGAACAGGCCCTGGAGCATCGGCAGGTCCGGCCCGTTCAACGCCTGATAGGTGGCCAGCCCGAGCCCCGGCCAGGAGAAGATCGTCTCCACGGCGATCGCGCCCGAGAGCACGAAGCCGAAGTTGATGGCCAGCAGCGTCACCACCGGCAGCAGCGCGTTCGGGACCGCGTGGCGGTTGCGCACGTCCGCGTCCCGCAGGCCCTTCGCCCGCGCGAGCGTGAGGTAGTCCTCGCGCATCGTGTCGACCAGCGAGGAGCGCATGACCAGCGCGTACTCGCCCAGGTAGGCGATCGTCAGCGTCGCCGCCGGCAGCACCATGTGGCGCGCCTGGTCGGCCAGCTTCGCCACCCCCGTGGCGTCCGAGCTCGGGTCGACGATCCCGCCCACCGGGAACCAGCCGAGCACGACCGCGAGCAGGGTCAGCAGCAGCATCCCGACCCAGAAGTCCGGCATCGAGTAGGTGGCCATCGTGAACGTGGTCAGCGAATAGTCGGTGCGCGTGCGTCTTCGCCAGGCGGCGGCGATCCCCGCGAGCACGCCGAGCACCGCCGACAGCAGCGTGGACACGCCCACCAGCGCCACGGTCGGGCCGGCCTTGTGCCAGATCTCGGCGGCGACGGGCTGGTTGTCGGTGTAGGTGCGCCCGAAGTTCAGCGTCGCGGTCTGCTCGACGTAGGCCACGAACTGGCCCCCGAGCGACTTGTCCAGGCCGAACTGCTTCGTCAGCTCCGTTCGCTGGACCTGGGTGAGGTTGCGCCCGCGGAACAGGTTCGCCACCGGGTCGCCCTCGATCACCCGGAACAGGAAGAAGTTGAACACCACGACGAACGCGAGCGTGGCGAGGGAGGCGAGCAGCTTGCCCGCGACGAAGCGGGCGCTCATTCGCGCTCGTACGCGGTCCGGCGGCGCCGCAACCACAGCGCGCCGCCGCCGAGCACGACCACCGCCGCCACGACGATCGCCACGATCGTCCCGGCCCCGCCGCCGCCCTTGCCCGCGCCCGCGGCGGCGGCGACCGGGGCCAGCCGCGCGTACGAGGGCGACGAGTTCGAGTAGATCACCGGGCCGGTCTTGGCCGGCTGGCGGATGAAGCCGGTGAAGCGCCCCTTCACGTAGGCCTGCGCGTCGGGGTAGGTGTAGAGCACCTGGTAGACGGCCGAGTCGTGGAAGCGCAGCAGCATCTGGTGGACCAGGTCACGCCGCTTCGCCGGGTCGAGCTCGGTCTTCTGCTGCTTGTAGAGGGCGTCGTAGCCCTTGTCGCACAGGTTCGCGTCGTTGTAGTAGTTCGTCGGGTCCTTCGGGTCATGCGAGACCTGGTTGCACTGGAAGTACGACAGCATCGGGTCCGGGTCCACGAACGGCGTCCAGCCCCACACGAAGAGGTCGTAGTCGCCCTTGCCGATCACCTCGGTGAGCCGGCTGTCGTCGTAGATCTTCTGCGTGGTGCCGATGCCGATCTGCTTCAGCCAGCCCGAGATGAACTCGGCGGTGGACGGGCCGAGGTCGCCCTCCGAGCGCACGGCGTAGCGGAAGACCAGCGGCTTGCCGCCGCCGGGCATCTCGCGGATGCCGTCGCCGTCGGTGTCCTTGTAGCCGGCGGCGTCGAGGATCGAGCGCGCCTTGGCCAGGTCGAACGTGAAGCGGTCGGCCGGCGGGACGGTCGGCTCCCAGGCGGGGTTCGGCGAGACGCTGAGCACCTCGGACGGCTTGCCCAGCCCGGCCAGCGTGCGGTTGACCAGCGTCTGGCGGTCGATGGCGTGCGAGATCGCCCGGCGCACCCGCGGGTCGAGCAGCGCGGGGTGCGGCTTCTTCAAGCCGTCGCCGCCGTTGAGCGCGAGCTCGTTCATCGCGCCCTGGTAGCCCGCGATCGTCTGGATCTTCGGGTTCTTCTGGAGCTTGTGGAACGCCGTGCCGGGGACGTCCTCGGCGGCGTCGATCTCGCCGCGCTCCAGCGCCGCCACCATCGCGTCCGGGTTGTCGAAGTTGCGCAGGATCACCCGGTCGACCTTCGGCTTGCCCTGCCAGAAGTACGGGTTGGCCCGGAAGCGGGCGAACTGGCCCTTCTCGCGGTGCTCGAGCACGAACGGACCGGACCCCACGCCGTCCTCGGCGCGGTACTTGGTGATGGCCGACTTCGACAGCTTGCCCCAGACGTGCTGGGGCAGGATGTAGGCGTCGACGATCGGCAGCTTCGGGTCCGGCTGGGTGGAGTGGATGACCACCGTGCGCGGGTTCGGCGCCGTGGCCACCAGGTCGCTCACCGTCGCCGTGTAGTTGAGCCACTGCTGCTTGCGGGCGGTGTTGATCGTGTAGGCGACGTCGGCCGAGGTGAGCGGCTGGCCGTCTGACCACTTGAGGTTCGGGCGCAGCGTGTAGGTCCAGGTGCGCTTGTCCGGCGAGCCCTTCCACGACTGGGCGAGCCCGGGGATCGCCGAGAAGTCCTTGGCCGAGCGCTCCACCAGCGCCTCGTACTGGATGTTCCAGGCCTCGTAGGCGGCCACGGTCACGCCCACGATCGGGTTCATGCTGTCGATGTCCTGCGTGTAGCCGACGTCGAAGGTGACCGGCTTGTGCGTGGCCTGGCCGTGCGCGCTGACCGCGAACACGGCGGCCGCGAGGGCGAGGCAGGCGATGACCAAGGCGCGCTGCAAGGCGCGACTATCTCACAGAAGGTGCCAATCGAGGAAGCGCTCGAGCCGGCGATAGAAGTCCAGTTGCGGCCCGGCGTGCAGGAAGCCGTGCCCCTCGGTGGGGTAGGTGACGTACTCGAAGGTCTTGCCGCCGAGCCTTTTCAGCTCCGCGACCAGCTGCTCGGACTGCTGGGGGTGCACGCGCTCGTCGCGCTCGCCGTGGGCGATGAGCAGCGGCGCCGCGAGGTTCTCGAGGCGATGGAACGGCGAGCCGGCGCGGTAGGCCGCGCGCGCCTGCGACGGGTGGCGCATCATCCGCTCGAGGTCCTGCACGCCGAGCCGGTCGCCCTGAGCCCAGGAGGTGAGGATGTCGCAGTCGCCGTACTTGGTGGCGGCGCAGCGGAAGCGGTGCTCGGGGTCGTCGACCACCGACAGCAGCGCCATGTAGGAGCCGTAGCTGCCGCCGAAGATCGCCAGGCGGTCGCCGTCGATCCAGTCCAGGGTGCGCAGATAGTCGGCCGCGGCGAGGCAGTCCTTGGTGTCCTCGACGCCCCACACGCCGTGGTTGCGCCGCTCGAACTCGCGGCCGTAGCCGGTGGAGCCGCGGAAGTTCACCGCCAGCCAGGCGTAGCCCTTGTCGACGAAGTACTGCGCGTGGCCGTCCCACTCGTCGCCGGCCGCGTCGGTGGGGCCGCCGTGGGGGTGGACGACGGCGGGCGCGTTCGCCGCGTCGCGCGGGCGCAGCAGCAGCCCCGGGATCTCCAGGCCGTCGAAGCTCGCGAACGTGACCTCCTCCAGGCGGGCGTGGGGCGCGCGGCGGACGGCGAGCGGCGCGGGCGCGTGGATGGTCCGGCCGGCGAGCCGCAGCTCGGGCGGCGTGTCGTGGGCCTCGTAGGTCGCGAGCACCTCGCCGGTCGCCGTCCAGTGCGGGCTGCCCCACCTGCCGCCCTCGGCCAGCACCGTGGCGTCGCCGGTGGCCGCGTCGACGCTGACGAGGTCGAAGCGGTTGCGCCGGCCGCGCACGGCGACGAGCCGGTCGCCGTCCGGGTGCCATTCGGGATCGGAGTGGTCGGCTTGCGCATGCGTCAGCTGCCGGTCGCCGAGGTGCAGCTCCCAGAAGCCGCTGCGCTCGGAGGCGTAGGCGAGCGCGCTGCCGTCCGGCGCCCAGGCGGGCGAGCGGTCGTGCATGCCGGGCGTGCCGGTGACGGCGCGGGTCTCGCCCGTGGCCAGGCTCGCGACGCGGATCTCCGAGCGGTTGAGGTCGTCGCGCGGGTTGAAGACGAACGCCACCTCGCTGCGGTCGGGGCTGACCGCGGGCTCCTCCTCGTCGCCCACGTCGTCGGTGTCGGCGAGCCGGCGCGGCCACGGGTCGGCCACGTCGACGACCGCGAGGCGGCTGGTGTCGCCGCGCTCGACCGAGATCAGCAGCCGGGCGTCGTCGACCCACACCGGGCAGGCGCCCTCGACGAGCTTGCGCGGCGGGCCGCCGGCGGTGGGCGCCAGCCAGACGTGGCCGTCGTCGGCGTAGGCGACCGTGGCGCCGTCCGGCGAGGGCTGCGCGGCGGGGTCCTCCCACCAGGCGGTCAGCTCGCGCCCGGTGGTCAGCCGCTCGGGCGCGCCCCCCTCCAGGTCGAGCCGGTAGACGTCGGAGGTGTCGCGGTCCTCGATGAAGAACGCGTGGCGGCGGTCGTTCGCGATCACCAGCGAGCGCGGCCGCGGCGTGTGCGCGACGGCCTCCAGGCGCCAGTGGGGCGGAGGCTTC